>DAIOXG010000004.1:0-42764 GCA_036758085.1 Prevotella sp.
AAAAAGTAGATAGGGGGAGAGGGGGAAGTTAGATGAGGTTGATAATCTTGTGCTCGATTGTTGTGTCTACCTCTATACGTGTGTCGACTTGCATTGCTTGCAGGCGGGGGTAGACGTAAGGCATGAAGTCCTTTACGTGCGTAAGTCGGTCAGCTGGCGTAAGATTAGCGAGGTCAGCAGCGAACTGACTAATCCCCTTCTTCGTGTCCGCGAAATAAGCACCCAGCACGGCAGCGATGACCTCCTTGTTAGGCTTCGGCTTGTTGGGTGTACCTTTTACTCGTCCTCCTGTTTTCAGTCCTTTCATTTTGTAAAAATCTAACGTGTAAAACTTAAAAACAACGTGACGAAGTTACTACTTATTTTTGTCACATAATTTTTAACTTTTACAAAAAATGATTGGTGCAGCTATAGGGCTTGCGACAAGCATTGCAGGCGGAATATTAGGCAACAAGGCGGCTCGTAAGCAGCGCAAGGAAATGAGAGAGGCGAGGCAGAGACAGCTCAACTCGCAGATACGCAGATACAACGAGAACGGACTACAGAGGGCATCTGCACAAGCTATGCTCAACAGGGTGCAGGATTACATTGCAAGACGTAACAAGCAGGCACAAGGTGCGCAAGCGGTGATGGGCGGTAGTGAAGCGTCTGTTGCGGCAACGAAAGAGGCGAACGCGCAGGCGTTAGCAGGCACGGCAAGTAATATTGTAGCGCAAGATGACGCACGTAAGGATGCGTTGCAGGCGCAGATTGACAAGGACAATGCACGCTATAATGAGCAGGAGGCACAGGCTAAGGCTGCACAGGCGCAAGCATTAGCAGGGGCGGTGTCGCAAGCAGGGTCGGCAGTAGGGTCTGCCGTTGACAGTCTTAAATTCGGTTCAAAAGGTAAAGCGAAGTAGTCATGAGCGGTATAGGTATAGCAATAACAGGGACGGACAACAAAAAGAAGCAGGGAGGGTTGTTTGCAGGGTTGCGCGCAAAGCAAAAAACACCACAAGCGACTACTACACCCTCTGCTCCCTCTACACCCTCTGCTCCCTCTACACCCTCTGCCGGCACAGCGCAGGGCGCAGGAGGCGGTGCTAACACGCAGACATCACCTGCACAGGGGCGGACGTTTGCGCAGGCGTGGAGTGTTGCACAACCGCAGGGTGCAGGTAATACAGAGCAGACAGGACAAGCGGCAACGCAACAACAACCGCAGAAGCCGAAGGTGTCGCCTGAATGGCGGACGCCTGAACCCTCTCTATATAATAACAACACACAAGACAAGACAACACCGAGGCTTGACTACTCTAATGCAGACCCGAGCAAGCCCTCTCTCTATCATGTGCAGAGCTACAAGGATGTTAGCGCAGGAGCGCAGGAGGCAGACGAGATTGCAAAGCAGGACGCAGGGACAGATGCACAAGCAGGACAGGGGGCAGACGAGAGGGAGCAGGTCAACACTATCGCTGACTTCCTTGCATCAAGACCCTCTAGGAGCGTAGAGGATTATGAGCGTGAGCGTGAGCGCAGAGACAGAGTTGAGCGCATCACGAGAGGGCTAAAGGCTCTTGCTAACGTGTTCACTACCGCATACGGGGGAGTTAGCACATACGACTATGCAGCAGACAAGGCGGAGTCGGACAAGGACGAGAATAAGAATTACGAGCGACTTGTACAAAGTTGGAAAGACTACAGAGAGGGGTTGCAGAGAGCGCACAACATTGCGTATAAGCAACAGGATAGTGACACACGCAAGGGCAACCTGCTTTGGAGACAAGCGAGGTTGCAGAACGAAGCGAAAAAATGGCAGGACGAGTATAGCCTCAAGCAACGCAAGATGTCTGCTGATGAGGCGTACAAGCAGGCTCTTGTTGACCTCAAGCAGCAACAACAAAACTTGCAGGAAGAGAAGAACGAGGACAACAAGAAGCTTATAGAAGCGCGCATCAAGTACCTTGACAACACCATTGCAGTGCAGAAGCAAAGAATAAAAAATCAAAACAAGACAGAGACAACGACATACACACGAGATGCAAAGGGCCGTGTAACTAAGACAACAAGACAATAGCAGCATTATGATAGACTACATCGACGACAATAAGAAAGCAGTATATAAGATACTGCAAAGCACCGAGTTTTTCAAAAAAAACAACCTCCCTGACAACGAGCAATCGTTCTCATCATCACTCGATAGCGATGATGATTATGCTAAGAGGCTGTATGACTATATGCAGAGCGAGGGGTATGATGATAGTTATGACAATTTCTCACAACTCTATAGGAGGCGTAATGATGCTACAGCAGACAAGGACAAGGCTACAGCAGACAAGGCGGACGCACATACCGTAGCACCACTGACTGTGCAAGACAACGGCAGTGCTGATGATGTTGCGACAGCGCAAGACACAGACACAAATGACAATACTGTTATTACTGCAACAAGGACACAGACGGCAGTGCAACCTCAACATGCAGAGCATAACGGTAATGCCGCTCCTGATGTGCATAAGCCGAAGATAGTTACCGAACCCAAAGAAAAGTCATATAATCAACAGTGGCAAGAGGGCGTGAATGAGGTGTATGATGCACTACAGAGCGGACTGCCGTACAAGAGTGCGCAAGAGTTCGCCAACGCAATGTCTAACCCGAGCGAGGGCGAGGTTGCGAACGTGCTTAATACATACAGACAGAAAGGGTATAAGATGCAAGACTTCGCACCGCTACTTGACTTCGTTACGCAATCTCCAGACGGCGCCTGGGATAATAAGGTGGCGAATAGTTACGAGCTGCGAAATCTCGCCAACGAGACAGACGACGAGAATTTCCAAAGGAACAATTCTTACCGTGTTAGGTTTAGAAACGGACGAGAGAAGTATATACCGAAAGAACGTTTTTTTGATGTTGTCATCGACCCACAAACAGGGAAGAAAGTTGCAAAGTGGAAAGACGATATTGTTACGCCAGCATGGGCAGATGTAGAGATATATGGTCGCAGGGGGGCAGAAAAAGGTTGGTTACCGATTAAGGAGTACATCGACCCCCAAAAGGGAGAGCTGCCGTCAGCAGAAGAAATCGAGACCGCCAAAGAGAATAACGACAGAGCGTTCGCATACAAGAAGTCGATGTCGGTTGACCAAGCAAAAGGCTTAGAAGATAAAATTTCCAAAATGGAAAAATTGGCAAGAGAGGAGGAGGATAAGAGGCCTCACGGTCAATTCAGCTTTCTGCAACTTAATCCTATGCAATCTGGCGGTCTGGGACCGAGACAGACAGAAAACAGCGATGAGTTCAATGATACGATGTCCCTCTTAGGCGCGGCACGTCTTTTTCTTAAAGATGCGAAAAAACTTGTAAAAGAAGCCGACATTTCTAGGAAAGAGGGCAACGATATAGGTGCATTTCTTAGGGGAGCTGGGCGAGGGTTAATTGATAAGTTGTTCGATGTACGCACGTGGGACATGGGACTTAGCGAGACCGCAACAGGACTGAAACTGATAAGAGTGCTTAATAAGGCAGACAAGGGTTTGCCACTATCGCAACCCGAACAGGCAATGTTAGATGCTAAGGCCGTTGAGATGGCCACGAACGCCTATTTTAGCAGTTATGTAGGCAGAGGTTACAAGGCTGGGCAGGTGACGGCCGAGTCGTTGCCGTTTATGCTTGAGATGATGATAAACCCTGCTTCGGCAATAGGCAGGAGCTGGCAGTCGATGTTGACGAGGTATGCGTTGAAGCGTTTTGGAAAGTCAGCCTTGAAAAAATCAGCAGGGAAATATCTTGCTGCAAAAATTGGGGCGCGTTTGGCAGGTGATGTGGTAGGCGCAGGGGTGATGGCCGGCACAACGGGCATTGGCCATGTTGCGAGTGACGTCCTACACAGGCAGGTTGGCGATGTGCAGTTCAAGCATAACATAGAGACAGGCAAAGTAGAGTATGACGGGCGTACCAACAAGGAGAGTTTCGGCAGTGCATTATACAAGGCGTACACTTCGCAGGCGATAGAGAATTATTCGGAGATGTTCGGTGAGTACTTCAAGCCGATACTTGGTGCAGCAGGTAAGGGGATAGCCAAGGGGGTCGGCAAGGTCAAGGGCAAAATTCCGAGTGCATTGTCTACCTCGCTCGATGCTGTACAGGAGTTCATTAGCGGAGTGAACAAGTCAAAGTTTGCAAAGGCTATGAATGACTTTGAGAAGAGGGCGAAGTGGAGCGGAACGATTCCCGAATACGCAGAGGAAGTGGTCGGTAATGTGCTAAATGGTCTGCTTGTAGGAGACCAGACATTCGATACCGATAAGGACACGGGCATATTCAACTTAGACAACAACATAGATACGTTCTTAGGTGTCGCGCTGATGGGAGGGTTCATGAGCGCAGTAAAAACCGCAGGATACAGGACTCCGAAGTACGAGGCAAAGCAAGCGATGCAAAAAGCTGACAGGGCAGCGATGAAGATGTTCGAGGACGAAGGGAACGAGGAGGAATGGATTGCTATGCGCTATAAGATTGAGAACGGAAAGAATGAGGACATCAAGGAGGTTGTAGCAGACGTTCTTGTGAGCGACTATGACGAGAAGAAGAAGCGTGCCATCTTAGAGTATGTTGCGAGGTCGCAGATGTACAAGGGTTTTTCTCAACAGGAGAATGCAGACGAACAGGATTCTGACGAGGGCGAGGCTGTTGTTGATAATGATAATAACCAGCAGGGGCAGGGAGTTGTTGATGCAGACGACAATGCCACCGTCACGGTTGAGGGCGGTATCCAACCGACACAGGAGACTGCTCAAACAGAGCAAGTAGACCCAGCGCAGGCGGAGTATGACAATCAGCGTCAGTCGGTGAGCGATGAGCTATTTAGCGGAGTTCGCAACGCAGGACTTGTGTATGTTGCTCCTGACGGGCAGGAGGGAATATGGAAGATGACATATCGAGGCAAGGAGTGGTATGTCACCCCTGACAATACAGATAATAGTGTTGAGTCTGTGAAGTTGCAGGACGAGAATGGCAACAGGGTAGTTGTTGACCTCAACGACCCCGATTTGAACTTAGGGGCATTTATCCCTCTTGAACAGATGCTTGATAACGCGATGGAGCAACGTGGGATTTCGGTAGACGGCATAAGACAGGAGTACGACTTTGCGCAGAGACATAATCCGCAGACGAAGCTACTCAACGTCGGGGACACGTACACTGCACCTAACGGTGAGAAGATGATTGTCGTGGGCGAGGCTGACGGTAATCTTGTAGTACGTGCTGCACAATTCGATGAGGGTCAGGGCAAGTATGTCGGTGACCCGAAGTCACAGACGAGGGAGTTAAGCCAAGAAGATGCGGCCAACGAGCAGGATGCGTACTACAATTCGCTTGTGCATAATCAGCCGACACAGCAAGAGGACGCAGAACAGTCGCAGGAGACGGCCTATGTTAAGCCGAGTGAGCATGAGGGCAAGTTCGGAATTGGTGACAAGATGACGTTTTATGTCGATGGCAAGCCCATCGAGGCAGAGGTTGTGCAGACGGAGGACGTAGATGGTGTTGTTGTGCAGACGAGCGAGCGTGTCAACGGTCATTTGATTAATCAATATACTCGTGAGGAACTTGACGCATTGACAGCCCCACCGCAGCAGGCGAATGATAATGCCGATGTGGTAAGCCCCAAGACTCCCGAAGCTGGAGCGGAGGTGCAGAATGAGACAGGCGAAGAAGAGAAGTCTCCCGATGAGCTTCCGGCATTTGATGGTGACAAGTTTAACGAGACGCACCCCGCAGATGAGATAAGACCGACAGAAGAACAGAATCCGAACGAGGAAAACAATGCGGTTGATGAGGCTTCTGCTATATCGAAGATACCACAAGACGAGGGCGGAGAATATGACTATATGCAAGCAGAGCCAAGTAAGGCTTGGGCTGCTCTTTTGGAACAGACCGAGGGTGATGCCGACATGGCAAGGGAGGTGGCCATCTCCATGCTTGACGACAAGGTGACGGAACTCGAGGAAGCACAGAAGCAACAGCCCAAAGAGGGAAAGAGTGTTGCGGAGAAGATAGCGGCACGCAAGGAGCATAAGGCTAATATTGAGCGCATAGAGAAAGAGATTGAGCAATGGCAGCAGATTATTCAGAGTGGCGAAGAGAGGGAAGCAGAGGAGAAATCACGAAGCGAGGAGGCGGACGAAATGCCTGCTGTTGACACGAAGCCTGAAAGTGGTGTTGATGGTGAGGAAAAGTCGGAGGACATGCTTCAACCGATAGGCAAGGGTGTCTTTGGAAATATCTATGACCAGTTTAAGGGTAAGGTTAAGGAGGCTTTCGACTTCTTGACGAAGCACAAGAGTGGAGACTTGCTTGGTGTGTTCCACCGTGACGGGTTTGGTGATATTGATTTGGTGTGGGGTGACAATGGTGGTGGATTGGCGCACATAATCCAACGTCACGTAGAGGAGCAGAATGACTTCAACTCGGTAGAGGAGGTTCGTGATGTGATGGATGATGTGATAAAGAATGGTTCTATAAATGAGAGAAAAAGTAAATGGGATAAAGTCGTATTTGAAAAAGACGGATATTCAGTTGTTGTCAGCCGTAATCTAAGAGATAAAGACGGAAACATCATAGAACAAAATAAGGATTGGGTTGTGACTGCCTTTGACAATTCGAGGGGACGCAACAGTAAAAAAAGAGAATCGTCATCTGATGTTACCCAAGTAACCCCTAACACCAATAAAGGGGGCAGGGCTGTCGCCCCCAATGACAATTCTTCTGAAAGCAAAGATACTAAATCTAAGGCAGAGGGACAAGAGAAATCGGAAGAAAGTAAAGAGACATCACTTTCAGAACAGATTTCAAGAGCGTCTGCCGAAGTGAACACAGACCCCACCGATGCACAGAAAGAAGCAGGCAACTTCAAGAAAGGCCACGTTCAGGTTGGCACGTTTGACATTACTATTGAACAGCCACAGGGAAGCATCAGACGTGGCACGGATGCAAACGGCAAGAAGTGGGAAAGCAAGATGCACAACACTTATGGCTACTTCCGTGGTACGGAGGGCGTAGACGGAGACCATATAGACGTGTTTCTCTCCAACGACATTGATGGGTGGAACGGTCGCAAAGTCTTTGTGGTAGACCAATATAATCCAGATGGCACGTTTGATGAACACAAGGTGATGCTTGGTTTTAATGATATAGATGATGCGAAGAGCGACTATCTTGCCAACTATGAGAAAGGTTGGGAGAATGGACGAAGAATAGATGTTACGCCCGTGAGCCTCGAAGATTTTGAGAAGTGGATTGGAAGCAGCCACCGTAAGACTAAAGCGTTTGCTGAGTATGCAGGAGTGAAGAAAGAGACAGAAGAAAAGCCGCAGTCTGAAAAGGGTGGCAAGGTTCCGTTCCACAAGGCAGGCGAGAGCAATGGGGAGCTTACGAAAGCGGAGGTTGCTTTGCGTGATGCTGTTGTTGACCAGTTGCGTGAGAATGGCATGGATGTTATTACTGATGTGTCGGAGGGTCAGCGTGTGCTTGACATGGCGAATGGTAATGGGGAGGAAACAAGACTCATGTCAGTTGATGAGAGGAAAGAACGTATTGAGCAAATAAACAAGATAAGCCCAGAACGAGTAGAAGACAAGCCCACGACACGTAAAGAAGCAAGAAGTGCATATGCGGAATTAAAACCTGTGGAGAAAGACGGTGCAACGGTTGAGTTTTACAACTCTGCTTTTGGAAAAGCATGGCACGGTGAGGACTGTCTCTTTGGGAAAATTATACCAAAGATTAGAGAGATATTCAAATCGTCGGTGTTGGCATATAGCGAAACAGATAATCTCGGCGGAAAGCTAAAACCAGACGGAACGATACACAAGAAGCATCCGAACATCAAAGCGTTCCATAACTATGTAGGAAAGGTAATAATCGGGAATAAGCCCTATTATGTTCGTTTCACGGTGCAAGAAGGCACAGACGCAAAACAGGGTACACACAACTTCTTTGTATCCGACATTTCATTGTACAACAATACCGTCAGGAATGTGACTACTGACACCAATAACACATTGGGCAACACAAACACTGACGGCATTGTTGATGCAAAGTTAAAAAATTTCTTTGAGACGTCTGATGGTGATGGACAAAAATTTTCATACCATCGTGTTTATCATGGCAGTGGTGCTGACTTTGATAGTTTTGACCATTCGCACATGGGCGAGGGTGAGGGTGCACAGGCTTATGGCTGGGGTACTTACGTGACGGAGGTTGAGGGTATTGGCAGGACGTATGCGGAAGCAAATAGCAAGAGGCCAAGCACGCATTATGAATATGGCGGTGATACGCATGGGCTTAGTGAGGAGCGTATAAATGAAATATTGGAAGTCTTATTGGATGCGAAGCCTTCCGACGGACACATCGTAAGCGAGTATGAAGATGCGCTTGGTTGGTATAGGAACAGACGTGATGAGTATTCTCAATCTTTGGTAAAAGACGCGTCTTTATTGAATCCTTCCGATATTTCCATTGTCGTGGATAAAACAAGAACTCTTTACTCTGTTGAAATTCCCGAAGATAATGGTAAGAATTATTTGGATTGGAATGAGCGTTTGTCGGATAGTCAGATTGAGGCTATAAGGGCTTATTTGTCGGAGAATTACAGGAGGAATAAGTTAGAGGATTTTGATGCAAGTATTGCGGAGTCTAAGGGTGCTCCTAATGCGGACGAGGTGAATGCTTGGGCGAGAAAGGGTAAGAATGTGTATAAGACGTTGTCTCATCTTTTGGGTTCTGATGATGCGGCTTCTAAGGCTTTGTCTGAGATGGGTTATGTGGGCATTAAATATCCTGCCGAGAACAGGAGTGGTGGCCGTAAGGATGGTGCGAAGAACTATGTTATCTTCAATGAGAACGATGCTAAGATTGTGGACAAGGTGCGGTTTTTCAAGACTGCGAATGGCGAGGCTTATGGTTTTGTGGTTGGCGGTAAGATTTATATTGACCCTCGTATTGCTTCGAGTGAGACTTCGGTTCATGAGTATGCTCATTTGTGGGCAGAGGCTTTGCGTTCTGCTAATGCTAAGGAGTGGTCGAATGTTGTTGGTTTGATGAGGGGTACTTCTGTTTGGAATGAGGTTAGTGAGCGTTATCCTGAATTGAAGAGTGATGATGAGATTGCTGATGAGGTGTTGGCGACTTATTCCGGCAGACGTGGTTCGGAGCGTTTGCGTGAGGAGATGGATAGGATTAAGGGTTCTGAGCGGAGTGTGTCTGACAAGGCGAGGGCTTTGGGTGCTTTGGAGCGTGTGAGACGTGCTTTGGATAGGTTTTGGCATGGTGTGGCTGACTTTTTGGGTATTCATTATGGGAGTGCCGATGAGGTTGCTGACCGTGTGATGCGGGATTTGTTGAGTGGTGTTGACCCGAGGAGGTTAGCGCAAAAGAAAGTGCAGAATGACATTGTTCAACGAGAGAACCCTATGTTAGATGATTATCATACCGGTATTCGTTCAGAAGATGATATTCATACATTTGCCGAAGCGGTAAGTGAAGCGCAGCGTGAAAAAGAAAAGTATGGTGATGAACAAATGAGTTCTTATCCAGACATAACTGATAGCTTGCTTAATGAAGCAATAAAAACGGGTAAGATAACAATATACAGTAGTAAACCAATTAAAGATGGTGTTTTTGTTACCCCATCACGAATGCAAGCACAAGATTATGCAGGTGGACGTGGTGCAAAAGTTTATTCAAAAGAAGTTTCAATAGAAAGTGTTGCGTGGATTGATGTAGACGAAGGGCAATTTGCGGAGGTAAAGAATGCTCCAATGGATAAGATACGCTTCCAGTATATAGGTGAGATGGGGGCCGAGAGTGCTGACCGTGCTGATGAGGTGTCTACACGTCTTGATAATCTGAGGGTGGCTCGTGAGATGGAGTCTGATAATAGGGACGCCAAGTCTATTAAGTTGGCTACTGGTTGGGAGCGTGGTGCTGATGGTAAGTGGCGGTATGAGATTCCGGATTTAAAGTATTTCGGTAAGGGGGATGCCGGTTACAAAAAGGTACGTGGAAAGCAACCTTGGAGCAAGGAACTTGATGGTTTGTCAGACAGGATATTTGATGGTGAAGAACTTTCAGCAGAGGAGCAAAGACGATTTGAAGAACTTGCCCAAGAAGAAGAGAATTTTAAGACAGACTATCTGAATAGAGAAAAACCGCACCTTGCTGATTGGGTTGAGAACGATGAGTTGTTTAAGGCTTATCCCGAATTGAAGCGTGTGAAATTGGTGTTTAGTGACCAACTGCCTGCAAATGTTGGTGGTAGCTACAATGAGCGTGAGCATACGATTGTTGTCAATAGGAATTATGTGGGGGGTGACACATCTTCTGTTTTGGCTCATGAGGTGCAACATGCTATTCAATATATTGAGGGTTTTGCCAGAGGTGGTAATACTGACCAGTTGGAAAGAGATTTTGATGCGGCTAAGGCTGAATGGAGGGCTCGTTCGTATGCTCATGAGTTGGAGGAAAAGGCTAAGGAGCTTGGCGGGGATTATGACCAGCTTGGTGTTGAGCGTGCTTTGATTAGGGAGTATGAGGATATGGATATGTTGGATTGGCTCCCTGACAAGGAGACTCGCATTAAGGGTTTTAATTATTTTGCGAGGGGGTACGCTGACCGCAGCATGGATGATGCTATTAGGCGTTTCCGCTTGAATGAGTCGACTCGTAGCGATTTTAATTCTTATCTTGAATATCAGAAGCTTGGTGGTGAGGTTGAGGCTCGAAATGTTGTGAAACGTATGGGCATGAGTGCTGATGAGCGCAGGGCGAGCCTTGCCGAGGAGACGGAGGATGTGAGTCGTGAGGACCAGATATTTTTGCGTGGTGAGGGCGGTGTGCAATCAATGTCATACGATTATGAGAAATACCCGACAGGTAAAGTTGAACCAAACCTTGCTGATAAGGAAATTGGGATTGTGCAAGCTAAATCGAACCACGGTTTTAAAAATTTTGGAGAGGCCAAGGAGTGGGCAAAGAATAACATTGCTCGCACTTATGATAACGAGGAAACGGGTGGAAAAGGTAATATACGTATTAGTAACACTGCCATTGGCAAGTTTCTTACCCAAAGTGCCGTTGACAAGAGCGAAAGTAAAGATGTACACCTTGCAGTTCTGAAAGTTCTACCCGATGTTATTCGTGAGAGTGTTGATGCGGAGACGCACCCTGACTTCAACAAAGATGGCAACGAAGTACGCTCGGCAGAGAACAGTGTAAACAAAAATGTTCTCATGCACAGATTGTACGGAGCGGTGGATATAGATGGAAAAACTTATAGGGTGAAAGTAACTCTGAAGGAGGACAAGCAAAACGAGAATCTTCCCCAGAAAGCCTATAGTTACGAAGCAACAAAAATAGAGCTGCTTACAGGAACATTAGGCAAACCCGAAGATGATGCCCCCCGTGCAAACAACTCTATAACTGGGGCAAAGTTACTAAAAGATGTTGGAATGTCGTATGACCCAACAAAAAAACTTTTGGACGAGAGTAAGAAAAATGAAACGGACACAACTCTTTTCCGTGATGAGGTTGATGGTGTTGTTTCTTCTTCCGGTGTTGATGGTATGCGTGAGCGTGCTGTGGAGTTGGGTCGTGAGTTGGGTGCTGATGTTGATGTGGTGAGTGATGTGTCAGAGATTACTGACCCTAATCCAGAGGTTCAGGAGCGAAAGCGCAGGGCTAAGGGTTGGTATGATGCTAAGACTGGCAGGGTTGTGATTAATCTTGCGGCTCACAGTGACATGGCTGATGTTGAGCAGACATTGCTTCATGAGATTGTTGGCCATAGGGGTTTGCGTGGTTTGGTTGGCCACGAGAATTTCAATGGTTTCTTGGACGGGATTTATAAGCATGCGAGTGATGTTGTTCGTGAGGGTATTGATGATATTGCAAGGCGCAAGGGTTGCTCGAAGCGTGTTGCGACGGAGGAGTATATGTCCGGTTTGGCCGAGGGTGGTTTTGCCGACCGCAAGAATGCTGGTTTGTGGCAGCAGATTAGGCAGTGGTTTGGTGATATGTTGAGCAGGGCTAAGATTAAGTTGAATTTTAGTATTTCTGACAATGAGCTTCGTTATTTGCTTTGGCGTTCTCATGAGTTGAGTCGCATGAATGGGCGTGAGGGTGTTGTTGGTCGTGCTCGTGATTTGGCTATGCAGAACAGGCTTGGTGTTGGCAATGGCGTTCGTAAGGCTGGTGAGCGTGCTGCCGACTCTTATGATGGTGATTTGGAGACTTTGTTTAGGGATGCTGATAGTCATGTGGATTATGAGCGTGCTTTGATTAGGGACTCTTATGAGCGCAGGTTGAAGGATGCGTGGTTTCAGTCGAGGGAGGCTTTGCAGGACGGTATGCTTTCGCTGAAGGAGACGATGAAGGATATTTGGCAGTCTGCCGGCAAGAAGTTTTCCCAGATTACTGACATTCCTGATTATGCTAATCCTTATATTGGCCAGAACCGTCTTTCTTCGAGGAATGCTGCCGAGGTGCGTGATTTTAAGCGTAGGTTGTTCAGGCCTTTGTTGCGTGAGGTTGGCAGGCTTACCGGTTTCAGTGCTGATGGTCGTGCTAAGCTGACGGATTATATGATGGCCAAGCATGGTTTGGAGCGTAACAAGGTGATGGCCGAGCGTGTTGCTAAGGCGGCGTATGAGACAGAGAAGCTGAAAGACCCTAATACGACAAAGACGTTGGCGGATTTCGTTGCGGAGTATCGCAAGAAGGATTATTCCGGTTTGACGTCGTTGACAGGTTTGGACGATGTGGCAGCAGCAGAAGCCGAAGCAAAGAATATGGTTGCTGATTATGAGGCTAACCATGACACGGCTAATCTTTGGGCGAGGACGAAAGCGGTAACTGATGCTATCGTTGAGAAGCAGTATGATAGTGGGTATATTAACAGTATTACCCGTAATGCTATTTTGAACATGTATGACAATTACATTCCGTTGCGTGGTTTTGAGGATAAGACTGCCGAGGACGTATATTCGTATATGAAGCACTCTAATTCTGCTTTTAATGCGCCTATCAAGACGGCACGTGGCCGTAAGAGTAAGGCCGACGACCCATTTGCCAATATGTTGGCTATGGCCGAGAGCGGTATAATGCGTGGTAACCGCAACAAGCTTGTGAAGCTTCCTTTGTTGAGTTTGGTGTTGGAACACCCTACTGACCTTATTAGTGTGAGCGATGTGTGGTTGAAGTATAACGATGCGTTGGGCGAGTGGGAAGTGGTCAACAGTGGTGACGTTAATGGCACGAAAGCGATAGATGTTAATGATACTCCCGAAGAAGTGGAGAGCAAGATGGTGACATTTAACGGAATGATGACTGCTCTGGCCGCTCATGAACCAGACAAGTATCGCAGGCAGGCCGACTTTCCAGATATACCGTATCGTGTTATTAACAAGTCAAGTTTCAAGGAACACCAGATTGTCATTACCCGAAACGGCAGGGATTACGTTCTGACGATAAACGGTAATCCTCATTTGGCACAGGTTATCAACGGTCTTGCCAATCCCGATGTAAAGGAGAATATTGCTATGAAAGTTACACGTTATCTGTCGAAGATATATACGCAGTTGTCAGCAGACTTTGCTATTGCAAACGGCATCAGGGATATGATATACTCAAATACGTCTGCATGGGTAAAGGAGGGCAGAAACTATGGTTTGGCTTTTACTGCCCATTTTGCCGTGAACGTGCCGAGAATGTATAAGCTTTATTACAAACATCTTCGTGGGACACTCAACGAGAACAACCGTGCGGAGAGGCTTTTCAAGGAGTTTATGAGCAATGGCGGTGAGACAGGTTATCATGTGTTGCCCGACATGGGGCAGCGTAAGAGCGATATAGACAAGGAGCTGAAACGTCTGAACGGCAAGGTTTCTGTTAAAAAGGCTTTTGGTTGGCTTGTGGATACGATAGATTATTTTAACAAGGTTATCGAGAATACGGCTCGTTTCAGTGCTTATCAGACATCACGTCAGTTTGGCAGGACGGTAGGTCAGTCTATAAACAACGCCAAAGAGATTTCTGTAAACTTCAATACGAAGGGTGCGGGTACGGCTTTCATGAACTCGAAAGACCAGAAGGGCGTGGCTAAAGTTGTAGGTTACATAGCAAAGTATGGCCGTAATTACATACCGTTCTTTAATGCTGCCATTCAGGGCACAACAAACAAGTTATCTCAGATTAAGCATCACAAGGTGGCAGGAACGGCACAAATGACAGGCATGTTTGGGCTTGGCTTTGTGATGGGTATGCTTGGTTTTGGTGGCGATGATGATGACGATGACAAGTACGCCAACATTCCAGATTTTGTAAGGCGCAACAATATTACGTTTAAGGTTGGCAGCAAGACTTATATAACCATTCCGTTGCCGGTAGAAGACCGTATCATCTATGGTCTTGGCGAGCTGGCTGCAAGCATTATTACCAATGGCGAACGGCTTTCTCCAGAGGAGGCCTCGTATCAGGTTGCTTCGTTGTTTTCACAGCTTCTGCCCGTGGACTTTACAGAAGGAGGTAATCCGCTGACTAAGTTTGTTCCAGGTGCGTTTAAGCCAATAGTCGAGGTTGCGTTGAACCAGAGCTGGACCGGTATGCCTATCTACAAGGACAACGTTTTTAACGAGAATGTTCCTGAATATTTGTCTGTTTACTCTAACACGAGCAAGCCTTTGGTAGAGATTTCCAAATACATAAATGAGTTGACCGGTGGTGACCCTCACACGAGGTCTGTCGAAATCAACCCTGCCGCTGTGGAATATTTGTTGTCGGCTTATTTTGGTGGTCTGTACAACCTTGGCAACAGGGCGTTAAAGACAGTTGAGACGATAGCCGGCACACGTGAGTTTAATCCGAGCAGTATTCCGGTAGTCAACCGTCTTGTGAAAAGTCCTGATGACCGCACCGAATATCGCCAGATAAACAACGAGTTTTATAAGATAGGAAAAGATGCGGAAAAGCTGGATAAACGCCTGAACAGTTATAAGAATGACACTCGTTATGGTATAGCCGACTATGCAGACAAGATACGCACGATTAATTATTCTCCGGAATATCGTTATATGCTTATCTATCAAGCGGTTGAGCCGCATATAAACAAGTTGGAGAAAAAGCTAAAGGATAATACTCTTACGGATAGTAGCAGAAAAGAGGTTGAGTCTTCGATACAGGGTTTGAAGAAGCTTGTGGTTGAGCGTGTGTGGCGTGAGCAGGATAATCCTACAAGCAAGCCCATCACCGGCCCGATGCTTGACAGTGAGTTCAAGAACGAGTGGGTCGGCAAGCGTCCTGAAAGCAAAGAGATTTTTGATGAGATAGCAAATGAGGAGCGTGGTGTTGGCAACAGGCTTGGTGGCGAGTATCAGAAGCGTGCGAACGACAAAGACCGTGAGCTTGATATTCAGTTGCAACGTTTGAATGACAGGCTGACAGATGAGCAGAGGAAAGGCGAGAGAGTTGTTGATGCAAGAAGGGAATATAATAAATCAGTCCGTTCTTTCAACGAGTTAATAGACAACTCCGATGCGACCTCAAAGGATTTTGAAGATGCCATGCAGTCGATACGAACAGACAGGTTGGAGTATATCAAGGCATTGGTCAGGGCAAAGACTTCGGGTAAAAGATAAAACGTTAATTGTAAAGTCAACGATTACATTTGCTAACAGTAAAAAAAGACAAGATGGCAAGATTGCTGACACTAAAAGATGTAAGGCCCGCAAGTAGGGAGAGTATGGACACCGTGAAGCGGCAGTCTCTCTCTCCCTCACGCAACATGAACATCTTGCTTCAAGCACAGTTATATTACCAGAACCTTGAACAGTTTCGCAAGGACGGTGACCGTTGTAACAAGTTTTATCTTGGTGACGGTTGGAGTGACGTTGTTGAGGTTGACGGGAAGTTGATGCGAGAGGACACCTATATCAGGTTACAGGGCAAGACACCGTTGCAGCAGAACCTTATACGCAGATTGGGGCGCAACGTGGTAGGTATATACAGAGACGAATCGAAAGAGCCGATATGTGTGGCACGTGATAAGGATGAGCAGATGTTGGGTGACACGATGTCGGAGCTGTTGGGTTATGTATGGCGTTTGAATAAGGCAGACTCTTTGTTTGCCCGTTCGTTGGAATATTTTCTTGTACGTGGTGCTGTTGCAATGCGCCATTGGTATGGTTGGGGTTTGAACAGGAACGAGTGTGACTGTTGGTCGGAGCGACTGGACATGAACCGCATGTTTTGGGATACTTTTACGGAAAAGGACGATTTGTCGGACGCACGCATGATAGGTTACTTGCACGACATGGAATTGAACAAGGCTTGTGAGATGTTTGCTCATTCTCCAAAGGAGTATCGTCAGCTGACCGAGTTGTTTCGGCAGTGTGCTGACCCTAACTTACTTCAAAGTCAGTTTGAGACCTTTGGGCGCAGGCGTTTGGAGAACATAGACTTCCTTACTGCATCAGACCCGGCCAAGTGTCGCATTATAGAGATATGGACTTTGGAACATAAGCCACGTTACCATTGCCATGACTGGCAGAAGGGCGAGTGTTTCAAGATAGATGTGGCAGATTATAATGATGAGGTGTTGAGGGTAAACGAGAGGCGCATCAAGGGTTATGCCGAGATGGGCATTCCGCAAGAGGAAGTGCCATTGGTTGAAGCCGAGTGGTTTATTGACAATTATTGGTATTATCGTTTCATGACCCCTAATGGTGTTGTTATTCAGGAGGGCGAAACGCCGTATGACCACAAGAAGCCTCCATTTGTTGTAAGGCTTTATCCGATGCTGAATGGTGAGATTCGCAGTTTTGTTGCCGACTTGATAGACGTTCAGAAGATGGTGAACCGCCTTATAACGAAGTATGACTGGATAATGTCTGCTTCGGCACAGGGTCTTGTAATGGTTCCCGAAGAAAGCATATCTGACAAGATGCCTATTGAGGCCATTGCCGAGAATTGGGCCAAGTTTAATGGTGTGATAGTCTACAAGTCACGCAATGAGACTCCCGCCCCTCATCAGGTAAGTTCTAACAGTACGAACATCGGCATATTGGAGTTGCTCAATTTGCAGTTGAAGTTTATAGAGGACATATCGAGTGTCAACGGTGCGTTGCAGGGTAAGCAGGGATATAGCGGCATGAGTGGTACTCTTTATGCTCAGCAGACACAGAACAGCACCAAGGGGTTATTAGATTTACTGGAAACGTATTCAGACTTTGTGTGTGAGAATGCGTTAATGGACGTGAAGAATATTCAACAGTTCTATGACATCGACAAGGTAGTAAACATTGTTGGCCAAGACAGTGCTGACATAACGTCTACTGCTCAAAAGGCACTTAATGTGGATTATGACCTTTCGATAGTGGAGTCGACTTCTTCCCCCGCCTACAAGGAGCGTGGTAACGAATGGTTGATGCAGTTGCTTCAAAATGGCCTCATTACGCTTGAGCAGATGCTTGATGTTGGCAAGTTCCCTTTCAGTGAGCAGTTGAAGCAAGCTATTTCCGTTCAAAAGGAGCAGTTGGAAAAAGGTCAGGTGCCATCAGGCATGGACCCGTCCTTGGTAAACCAAGTGCAGCAGGGTGCTGACATGGACGCTGTGAACCAGTTGTATAATGCGATGAAACAGAACAATGTGGGGCAACCCGAAACACCAATAGAACAATGATAGAGATACCATTTGATGTGAACAAGATAAAGCAGGAATGCGTGTGGTTTGCTGTGATATTTGGCGCAGTGATAGTTTCGATGATGTTGGATTTTGTAGCCGGTGTATATAAGGCACGCAAGAGGAATGAAGCCACGACAAGCAAAGGTTTCAAGCGCACAGTTGAGAAGTCGGAGAAGTATTTTCTTCCTTTGCTGTGTTGTACGTGTTTTGATATTGTGTTGTTGCCCATCAGTACATATCCTCTGTTTACGGCCTTGACGGGTTTGTATCTGATTATATGCGAGATTAGGAGCATTATGGAGAACACCCGCACGAAAAAGGAGCTTCGCGATGCAGAGAACACGATGAAAGTAATAATCAAGAATAAGGACGACATTAGGGCAATCATAACAGAAACGTTGAAGAGTTTAAATAAGCCAAGCGATGAAGATGCAGCGAAAGAAGATTGAGTATTCTGGTATTTCCACTTCTCCGGATGACTATGTCAGTGCTGATGGCCAGCTTGCCCTGTCTCATAACATGTTGATTGAAGATGGTGGCGTAAAGGCTGTGGGAGAGGCTAATGTGGTGCTTGGGCATGTAGATGGCGACGTGGTGTATATTCATAAGAACCCAGACTATGATAAGCCTCACTATATTATCATACGTGGCAATAACAAAGACAGGCTCAATTATGTTGGCGGTGACAGTAACGATGATATTGTATTTAACGGTGAATTTAAGCAGTGTACTTCTGTGGGGCATACGCTTATTGTTCTGACAACAAAAGAGATGTTGTATGTTCAATGGAAAGGTGGCAGATATTTGAAGCTTGGCAATGTGCTTCCAGAAATTTCAGTGGATTTTACAACACAGGGTTATTTTGGCCAGAACGGCTCACTTAACATTGACCGTGACAGCCTTGTCGTTATGGATAGTGCCTATTATGCAGATGCCGAAGCACTCAAAGCTCAAAAGGCTAAAATCAGTATTCGCCCCCTTGCAACCACTTTGGACTCGTTGTCGTATAACATATCCAGCTATTTCGACAGTTGGCCATCGGACACGGAAGACAGTACAACTGTCAAGGGAGATTATTCTGATACCCAAGGAAAGAATTACCCTCGGTTGTTTACCGATGTGGCATATTCTGCCCTCAATAAGAATATCACTGCTGCCCGTGAGCAAGGTTTATCGGTTATGCCTCGTCTTATCCGTGCTGCTTGGCGTCTGTATGATAATACCTATGCAAAATATACCGCTCCCATTCTGGTGTATAATATGGGTACGCAACACATAACGGCATTAGAGGGTGCAAGCACCCAAAAAGAGAAGAACATTGCTTCAAAGCTCTATCCATATACCATAGACTACATATTGGGCGGCACACAAGAAATAATTGAGAAGTGGGGAGACATAATAAAGGGTATTACTTTTTTCATTGGTTCAGAAGTATATGATTACGACCAAAACGGAACAGTGCGTAATCTGAACAAAACATATTCTACCCAAAAGAATCATAGCGAGATAATGGGTACGGAGACAGACAACTGGGTTGATAATTATATGACTGGTGAAACCCACTATTATGCCGAATTGCCACGTATATCAGAAAGTGAGCAAAAAGACAAGCTTCGCAACACTGCTCCTTTGTACAAAGCCTATGATAAAGAATTGTCTGAATATCAAGGTCAATACGTTTTGTTGCAGTTTAAATTGACCCGCTCGGGAGAAAACAGTCTGGCCAAAGTGAAAGGCCATACTCTGACGATAAACTTAAATACGGGCAAATCCATCACCATCTCCATTGGAACAGGAGAAAAGCCGAGTGGCATTTACGAGAAGCTAAATGCTAATATTCTTCTAAACAGTCTGAATATAGAAGCACGTCAGATGTACTGTAACCAGTTGCGTATGGGCAAAAACATTGTTCCGGCAGAAATAGCAATAGCCCTGATGAGCAAGGAGCAAACGCTTTCGGTTACCTCTATCACTCATGAATGCGAAGCGGATGAATACAAGACTCTTGATGTGTTTGCCCTCAACTGCTATGGCAACCCCCTTCCGAGTGAAGACTTGCCAATGAAAAGTCTTGAAACGCAAACCTATATTAATGATGACTATCTGCAACATGTTGATTTGTTGCCCAACTCAATAAGCTGTTACAACCAACGCCTTGACATGGCCAATTTGCAAGTAAAGCACATGGGATATGATTTAAATGCAAATGTAGTGCCATTTAATCCTGTGACAAAGACGAGCGCATTGGGTTATGAGATAAAAGGCATATACTACTATATTCGCACACGTTCCGGAGATATGATAGTGGAAGCGAATTATCTTCACAGTTTTGCAGATTTACATTATTTGTATTTTCCAGACACTCGTTGTTATCAAGCTGTGGTAAAGGCTGGTCGTCCGACACTGCCCGGCACTGCAACGGAGACAATAGTGAAGCTTGTTTTGCCAATGAAGCCGAGCGACACCCTTAATGGTGCTGTTTTTATAGACCGTATTCCATACAATAACATAATCACTACTTATAGTGTTGACAACTCGTCTGGCGAAGAAAAGATTACCTATAACTACGACTTCAACTATCACTATTCCGTTGATATGGTAAGTTTCGAGGTGGCTGGCAAAGAGTTTCCGACATGGGCTGAGACTAACAAAGGAGTTGAGCGTTTGCAAAATGTGGTGTTGACAACAATGGTTGCAAACCCATTTAACTGGCAGGCTTCCGGTGAGTGTTCGGTTGGCAACAGTGATGTGCTTGCCATTGTTCCTAACACCACTGCGTTGTCGAGTGGTCAGTTTGGTCAGCACCCGATATACGCCTTTACTTCCGAGGAGGGCGTTTGGGCTTTGAGCATTGGCAATGATGGTCAGTTTGTTGCTGTTCAACCGAGTCAGCGTGATATACTTGTCAATAGCAAGTCGGTATGCCAGTTGGACAAGAGTGTGGTGTTTGCTACGAATCGTGGTTTGGTTGAGCAGAGTGGAAGCGATGTTCGCTGTGTGAGTAGCGAGTTGGATAATGACACGTTTGACTATGGTAGTTTGCCTAATTTCACCATGTTGCTTGATGCGGGCAATGTAAGTGTGGATAAGCTTCCCAAGGTTGCAGTTAATTTCAAGGATTACATCAAAGGTTGTGAAATGTCGTATGACTACAGAAATCAGCGCATATTGGTTTTTAATAAGGATTACGATTATGCCTATGTGTACAGTTTTAAGAGTTCTTCTTGGGGTACGGTAATAAACACCCTTGACCATGCTTTGAACTCTTATCCCGATGCTCTTTGTGTAGACCGTCAGGGCAATGTGGTTGACATCGGCACTATGTTGACGAATGTGGACGAAAGCAGTAGTGGCATTGTTGGTGGTCTTGTTGTTACCAGACCGTTTAAGATAGATGGTAGTGACACCTTAAAGACGATATATAAGATTTATCAGAATGGCCGATATAAGAATGGCAATGTGAAGCAGGTGCTTTATGGTAGCAGAGATTTGGTAAATTGGTCTTTGGTGTCAAGTTCATCGACCGGCCGCATGACAGACATTGGAGGTAGTCCTTACAAGTATTTCATCTTGTGTTTAGTTTGTTCGTTTGAGAAAGGTGAGAAACTTTATGCTTTCACGCTTGATTATGGTTTCAAGTACTTGAACCGTTTGCGTTGATTGTTAAAAGATAAAAGTGTGTTTGGCGGTTTGCGGTGTATTTTTGTTTTCGTAAAAACCAATATGGGATATGAAGAACACACTAATTGAAGCAATTTTGGCGCATCTGTTTGGCAGGAAGTATTATGCCAACATAGTGAACTGTATAGGTACGTTTGACGTAATGATTTCGTCTACGGTGTTCGTGGATAAAGAGAGTGCAGAGAAGCACATGGAGTCTTTAATTGGTAATGCGAGTTATCAGTATATAGAAACCATATCATTTCGTTCTCGCAAGAACTATCTGCCTAATCAGCGCACGAAGAAGCGATGACGTGGGAGCAGTTTGTGCGTGCGGTTGAGAATGACAAGAGCCGTAAACGTCCGAGTCATGAAGAAGATGCTTTGCAGGAGGCTTGTATCAAGTGGTTTGATTACTCCTACCCAGAATACAGTTTGTTGTTGTTTCATTCTGCCAACGAGGGTAAGGTGACGAGGCCGCAAGCTGTGAGGCGTAAGAAGATGGGTGTTCGTGCCGGTGTTGCAGACTTGTTGTTGTTGCTATCGAACAAGAGCTACAGTTATCTGGCAATGGAGTTAAAGACGCCAGAGGGCAGGCAAAGCCAAAGTCAGAAGAAGTGGCAGGCAGTTTGCGAGAAGAATGGTGGCAGGTACGCCATAGTGAGAAGTGTAGATGAGTTTATTGATATAATAAAGAGTTATTTGAACAATAAGGCATGATGAAAATAGAGAGTCATAATATCGTTCCATCGGGGTCGCTTTTGAGACGTAAGTCAACGAAAGAGATTATTCTGCATTGTTCGGCCACCCCCGAAGGTAAGGATTATAGCGTTGAGACTATAGACAAGTGGCACAAGGGCAAAGGCTGGAGTTGCATTGGTTATCATTATGTTATCTATCGAGATGGTTCGATTCACCGTGGCAGGCCGGAGCAGACGGTTGGTGCTCATTGTCAGGGTCACAACAGTCAGTCTATAGGGGTTTGTTATATTGGCGGTCTTGACGAGTCAGGCAAGAATGCCAAAGACACGAGGACAGACGAACAGAAGAAGGCTTTATTGGAGTTGGTGCGTGACCTATTGGGCCGTTACAAGCTTTCGGTTTCTCGCATTCATTGTCACAATGAGTATGCCCGAAAGTCTTGTCCATCGTTCAGTATAGATGAATTTCGCAAAGAATACATATTATTTTCTCGTACATAAGTGTTTTGTTTTAAGGTAAGTGTTTAGACAGGTAATTAATTTTGCCTGTCTTTTTTTATATTGTAGCTTCGGAAACGCTTTTTTGTGATAGTCCGATATAGAGTTCTTTTTTCACTCTTTTGGGCAGTGGCATTTTGTGTGTGGAAACATACAGAACTATGGCCCTTGTCATGAGTAAGTCATCGTGAAATCCTTGTATAGCCCCATAACTTCCGTTGGCTTTTCTCTCGTATTGCAGTAGTTCGTCAAGGGCTCTGGGGTCTCTCTCTACATATAATCCCTCTCTAACGAATGTTATAAGTGTGTCAATAATTATTGGCTTTGTGTTGACGTTGGTATGGAAGCCGAGTTTTTTTGGTGCACCTTGTTTTATTTCGTCTGCCGTTTGCTCTCTTGCGTAAAGGTTGTTGTAGACGTATCTGATTTGTTCGAGAATGTAGATGGAGTTATCGCCGTCTACAAATCTGTCTCTGTCTTTAGTTTCGAGCGTGTTGCTTTCGATGACGAGCAGTGCATTGTCGTACCACGTTGCTATTTGTGCCGCTTTCCATGCGAGCAAGTCCATGTCGGTGTGGTATCTCATTTGTGCCACGATGCATGGTTTGTCTCCCTCCATCATCCAATATCTGTCGAGAACAACTATAACGCTCCAGTCAGCTTTGTTGCTTCTTCCTCCGATGTCGACTGCTACGACGTATCTGTCGGAAATAGGTTCGTTTTTGTCGATGTCCGGCATTTCCCATACGTACAGTTGTGCATTTGGGTCTTCGACAAATCTAAGGTTGTTCAGTGCATCTGCTCCTGTAACGGCGTTGCCTTGCAGGTCTCCCACCATTGGTTTGATGTCGTTGCATGCAGGTCTTAGTTTTTCCACTTTGTAGCGGTCGAACACGTGAGAGCCGGCATAGACGAATGCTTCGATGTCGTCGGTGGGGTATTCGGAGGCCATGTGTCCGTGGTCATTGTATTTTTTTCTTTCTTCAACATACCAGTGTATGGCTTCGAGTGTTGCTCCGAGTCCCCAGACGTACCAATAGAAGCTGCCCGGTTCTTCTCTGTCGGAAGCCGGGTGTGTCTGTTCTTTGTTGTTCCACAACCATGATGCGAACTCTGTTTTTTCCTCTGTGCTTTTGAACGGCAGTGAGTAGAGGTCTATTTCGTACCATGCCACGAAGAGTGCATCAAATTGTGATGTGTGTTCTTTGGCCGCCATGTACTCTCGATGGAAGAATGTTCCTGTGCCTTTTGCCGTGCTTTCGTACACGATAGATGTTTTGGGTTGGTACAGTATTCCCGAAGTTGCCGAGTCTACAATATCTTCAGGTGTTTTACCATCGGTTTTTTTCCATAGTCCGACTTCGGTGCAGTGTACGAGGTTGTAGTCTCCTCCACGTGCTGAGTTTGGGTTTTCAGCTGTTCCTATTTTTATTTTGCAGTTGCGTTGTGGTATTCTGTGTATGTTTGGGTGTCCGAATACGGAAACGAATTTTGGTTCGTTGAGTCCGTAAGGAGTTCCCATTGGGTATAGCATTTGCACTGGGAAGTTGTCGAGTGTTTTTTTGAACATATCTTCGACCTCGATTGATGCCGCTGCGATGTGTCCGACAATGAGCGAGTTAAGTCCGACATCGAGTGTCGTTTGCCACCACCCATTATATTGTTGTGTTGCTGTAGAGCCTCCCCATTGTCTTGCTTTGCACACTACAAGTCTTATTGGCAGGTTGTTAAGTCTTTTTTCTTCAAACGCCGGTATTAGTTTGGTTCTTTGTGGTCTGTTGAGTACGAATGGAATATCTTCTCCACCTCCTTTTGCTTTGATTTTAACGAGGGAAGCGGCATAGAATGGGAAGTCGTGTTTCATTCTCATTCTTATCAGTCCCTCTGCCACTTTGTCGTGAGTGTGTTGTTCGTATGGCAGGCCTTGCTGTTCGATAAAATCCCTGATGCTTCCAGCTTTCAGAACAAGTTCTACGAGTTTTCCGCTTTCAAACATGGTTTCCGGTAGCCACAGGCTGTGTCCGTTCATGAAGTCTGGTATTATTATTTTTTCCCTTTTCCCGACAGACCCCTCTCCCGTTATTGGGTTGAACGGTTTACTAATCTCTGTTAGTCTGTGTTCGTTTTCTTCTAATATTTTCCCGACATCAGCCATTTGCAAAGTTTTATTATATATCCAGTTGTCAATCCGGTTAGATAGCACAAAAGATGGTATGTTCCAGCGAGGCTTGGTATGAGCATTGACAGTAAGATGAATGCCGCCATATATGTATGGAATTTCTTTTTATTTATCATTCGGTAAGAGACGATAGCATATAGAGCATAGACGCTTCCAGATAGCCCTATGACATGTTCGTTGCACGGCAGATATATTAATGTCGCCCCTATTATTGCCGAGAGCACGAGTTCAAGGACTTTTGTTCTAAGCATGAAGCAGGCGTAAAGTAATGCCCAGACGTTGGCAAGGCAATGGAATATGTTGGCGTGTAGCATTATGTCTGCCCATTTGTAGTATGCGCCATGTACTCCGCATATTGAAAGAGCCATGGCGATTAATGATATTGCTAATGAAATGTTTTTTGTCATAGTTTTTTTATGTAGTGCAGATACACCCTGATGCATGATGCATTGAGGTAGAATTTGGGTGCCGGTGAGTTGGTGACCTCCCATGCTATAGTTTTTGTATTTTTCTCTGGGTTTTTGAATTTTAGGTAGAGTGCTTTTTGGAAAAGTTTCATAAACATTTGCTGTTTGCATGGTCTCATTTTGCATAGTACATTTTCTCCTGCGAACATTTTTGACAGTACGATGGCGGCTCTCTGCTCCGAGACCCAAAATCTTGAACATGGGTGGTTTGCAATCCTCTGCAATATTTCCGGCAGATAGATTTTGTTGCATTCTCCGATTAATCTTCTGTATGTTTTGAGAAGTTCTTTGTTTCGTAATTCTGAGTAGCATGATTTAGACCCTGTTTTTTTCATTTTAAAGTAGTTTGTATAAAGTTAATATTTTTATTTATTAAAAGATAAAACATAAGCGAAATATTTTGACTTTAAATTTGCTATATATCAAAAAATATATGATTATGGCAAGCGAAGCAACCGATGCAGTAAAGCAGAAGCGCACGAGAAATGACCTGCGTTCCTATATGTCTGGCAAATATCCCGACAACAATTACGAATCTGACGATGATTTGGACGATGCTCTTTATGGCGAGTTGGAAGATTATGACAAGCGCAACAAGGAGTTGTCGGAGTCGAATGAGCATTATAAGCAGCAGGAGAATGAGATAAACGAGTTGTTTTCTTCTCAGCCGAGTTCAGCTAATTTTCTTGCAGACATGGCTGATGGCAAAGACCCCATCATTGGTTTAATTGAGCTTTATGGCAGTGATGGAGTTAATGAGATACTTAATGACCCGAAGAAGAAAGAGGAGATAGCCAAAGCTCACCAGAAGTATCTTGACGATGCAGCCGAAGAAAAGCGTTTGGAGCAGGAGTTCACCAAGAACATTGAGAAGACGATAGATGACGAGGAGGCTGCCTTGTCGTCTGGCGAGATAACCCAAGAAGAAATAGACAAGGCCCATGAAGTGCTCAAGCAGTATTATGAAATGGTTGTAATGGGCAAGTGGACTGTCAAAGACCTCAAGGGCATTTTGAAAGGTGTGAATTATGACGCTGATGTTTCTCAGGCAAGAGAGGCTGGCGAAGTAATGGGTCGCAACTCCAAGATAGTAGAGAACAAGAAGAAGCGTTCACAGGGAGACGGTATGCCGGTGTTTGGCGGAAGCGGTTCTATGACGAAGAAGAACAAGGGAATATCACAGGATAAGCTTGGTGCTTTGGCCAAGCCTCGTAAGAGTATGTGGGATTAATTCATTATTAACACTATATAAATGAAAAAGTTTAGTTGTTTGTTTGTGAGTTTTGTACTCACTGCGCTCGCACTGATACTTGGTGGTGGAGCGAATGTCATAATGGCTGCCGCTGCCGTTGGCGAGAATGACGGTGGTGGAACTAATGAGTCTGGTGCAGAGGGTGGAAATTCTGAACCCGCCAGCAACGAAGTTGTAGGTGAGCCAGATGGTATAGCGACGGAGACTATGGGCCGTTCAAATGGCGACCCTGATTTCTACCTTAACGATGTAGACAAGCGTATTGTGAAGATACGCCCCTTTTCGACGCCGATAGACCAGATTTCCCGTTATGCCAAGACGGAGAAGGTAGATTCTTTTGTATGTAAGTACTACTCTTCCGGAACACGTCCTATCAAGACTGTTATCACAGCCGATGTGGAAAAGATGACCTCTGGCAAGTCTACCAAGTTGTCTGTGAAAGACCCGGCCATGTTTACTTTGGACGACACTATCATTGTTCCGTCAGTAAAGGCCAAGACCAATTTCAAGGGTGGTGCGTACAAAGCAGATGAAGCCCCGTTCTTGGAGCTATGTGTGTGTGGTCGTGACACCAACGACAACATGCCTATTGTGTATGCTGTGAATGGTGACATTGACACCGAGAGCAACGAGCCTATCTGGATTCCCGAAAAGCTTGCCATTGGCACGGAGATAATCCGTATGGGTAAGTCTGGTGGTGAGCTTGATGTTCAGACCGGCCGTTTCACTACACGTCCTACAGCAGAGACCAACTTCTGTCAGAACTTTATGATTCAGATAGAGCAGTCGACCTTTGACAAGATTGCTGCCAAGGAGGTAAATTGGGATTTCAGCGACATTGAGGAAGATGGTATCTATGACATGCGTCTTGCCCAAGAGTTCAGTTTCTTGTTTGGCGACATGATGCAGATTCACCATGTTACAAAGGATGGCATGACCCAGTGGTTTACCCGTGGTATATGGTATCAGGTGGGCAAGCACCTAAAGGTAGGAGCGCAAGGTGTAATCTCTCCAGAAGATTTGGTGGATTTGTCTAAGGATATTTTCGATGGTGTAGATGCAGGCAACAGGCGTGTGCTGTTAGCTTCGTCAGACCTTATGGCCGCTCTTGACAAGATACAGGTTAAGGACAGCATGGTTAAGCGTGACTTCTTTAGCAAGTGGCATCTTGACTTTACGGAGCTGTCTACGACCTTTGGCAAGCTTGACATTATCCACTGTCAGGTACTGAATCAGTTGGGCGATGATTTCAAGCGCAAGGGTATCTTTATCGACCCAGACTTGCTTTCCAAGAAAGTTCATGTGACGTGGGCACGCAACATTCTTGACTTGAAGAAGGCAGGAGTGCGTAACACCGATGCAGTAGTCATTCAGGAGGTTGCTGCATTGTGCTTGCGCAACAAGATGGCCCACGGTATCATCGAGTTGCAGATGGCATAATCTTTGTGTTGTTTTTCATATTGTGCGGAGGGAGGACGTTGCAATGACCCTCCTTCCGCTTTTTTTAATTAAGAAATCATGCGAAAGGTTTACATAGCAAATAGTGTCATAGCTTTCACTTTGACTGTCGGTGGTGCGAGGCGTCGTGTCAGTTTTGAGCGTTTGTCTAATGGCAAGAGTTACTTTAGCACAAGCGACTCGGAGCTTCAGAAAGCTCTTGAATTGTTTCCCGACTTTGAAAAGGAATATTGGTTAGAGGACTTTAAAAAGCCAGAAGAAGAAGTTAAAGAAGAACAGCCCGAATTAAAGAACTTGTTTTTCACGAGTGCTGTTTCTGCCCGTGATTTTCTTGTTCAGCATCACGGAGAGAGTACTTCTACGACAAATACTGTGACCAAGATTATAGAGGTCGGCAAGCGTCATGGTTTTAACATTACGATAGAATGAAGCCGTTTTCTTTATCCGTTTCATACGAAGAGGTGATGAACCTTGTTCACATGCAGACTGCATACGAAGCGAAGAATGCTCCTGCTGATGTGTCAAAGGACGGCAGTGTAATCAATGATGATAAGTTTCGTGACATAAGTTCTTGCGAGAGCGAGGAGGAAATACTTGGTCAGTATTGGGACACGGCAGTTTCGGAGCTGGCCGTTATTATGCGGAGGTTTGACGGAGTCATATCATGCAGCCGCGAGGCTATAGAGGCCACTTTTGCGATGCCCGACAACTGGGACGAGCATCTGTCGGGCAACGTTCGCACCTCGGTTATAGATGCTGTAGTGTCAATAATTTGCGCCAAATGGTTTGAGTTGACATTGCCTGCCAAGTATGAAGTTTACGTTAATCAGGCTACTGCATACGAAAGCCAGATAGTTAATGGCCTGTGCGCCCGTTTGCGTCCGACCAGAGCCAACATCCTTGATAATTCCCAACATATTGAATTAGCATGAAGAAACCCCAGTTGCATTCCGTTGTGTTGTTTATAGATTCGAGTCTTGTAATCAACGCTGTAGACAACAAGGTTTATCTGTTGTCAAAGACCCTGCCCAAAGATACAGATATTGAGTTAAGGGCATTGTTGGCTGATATAGCCCAAGAAGCCAACCGCACGGAGTTGGCCCTGATGGTTTCGAGTTCCATCTCAGAGTTGTTTGAAATGCTATCGGGTTATGTAAAGCAAAGTTCTTGTGAGTTGGAGATAGTAGATAATGATTTAGGCATAAATGATTTCAGGATACACTTAACTGTTCCCGACACCTTTCCACGTGGTTATTCGGAAGTTTTGCGGATACATGCCCAGAACTATGTGGTTACTTCGGTTGTTCGGAAATGGTTGTATAGTGTTCTTCCTGCTATGGCTGAGCAATACGATGCAAGATTGTTAGAGGAGTATGACAGTATATCTTCTCTTATGCAAAGCAGAACCAGAATGCCCTCAATTAAACCGACCGTGTTATGAAATACGATGTTATAAACCTTATAAAAGATGTTCGCATTTGCATTGAGGAAAATGCTTCCAACGAAGCCCTTGAAAGATTTGAGGACATGGAGACCCTGTTGCTTGACGATTTAATCAGGAGCAAGATAATCGATGGCGTGCGCAGGATAGAGATAGTAGCCCCGATATGGCTTGTGGAGGGCAAGAACATTGAGATGGACGTTACGAGTTATGTGAATGTGTCGGACAGTGGCGAGGTGACCGGCAAGCCACTTGCTGTTCCGATAGATACGGTTCAGATATATTCATCGGACAATGACGAAATGACTTTGCAGACCAAGACCCTTGACAGTGTAGATGCCGTTATAATAGACCGCAACGGTAAGACATCGCTTATGAGCATTTCCACTCGTTCGATAAATTGGTTTGACCCGTCTGGTCAGAAGGGCGGTTGGATATTTTTGCCCAATGATTTTATACGTCTCCTTGCCTTTGAGATGTCGGATTGGGATTTGCCGGTGTTTGATGCGATACAGTCGACCGATGCGAAATATAAGTTACAGAAGAGTCCTTTTGCCGGTGTTCGTGGTAATCCGAGCAAGCCAGTGGTGGCCATATCGCAAAGGACTGAGGGCAAGACCCTTGAATTTTATTCTTGCAAATCGAGCGATGCAAAGATAGTGACTGCCAGCTATCTGCCAGAGCGTAAGATAGAGAACAACACGATAGAGATAAGCCACCAGTGCTACAGGCCATCAATATACAGTATTTCTTCGTTGGTTGCGATGAGTCGTGGTGAGAGTGAGTTTTCTGCACTGTTAGACAGTGTGGCCAAGTCAATGCTAACATAAAATCATATAGTCATGTTATATATATATAAGAACAGGCAGATAGCCATTAGTTGGACGATACTTCGCGAGAAAGGAGTGTTGGAAGATTTTTCAAGCAGTTCTGACCTTTCGTGTTTTCTTATTACTCCGTCAAATGAGCGTCGTCTTGTTTCTTTTGATTTGGGCAATCCGTTGTATCTGCTTATTCCTTATGGGATAGACGATGGTTGTTACTCTTTGGAGTTGATATGGCGTAAAAACGCCTCTGACGAGATAGGCAGAACTATTTGCCGAACCCGTGTTGACCGTGTTTTTACGGTGACATCAGACAGTTCTATTGCCGAGGAGCTAACCTCAGTTTGCAAGGTGTATATAAAAAGTCTTGTTGCGATATACGGTTATGATGGTTTGGACGCTTACCAGCTTGCCGTGTTGCACAAAAAGACCAATTTGTCGGAAGCTGAATGGTTGTCGGATATGGAGCAGCGTATTGCCAATCTTGAGCAGACGGTGCGTGAGGGTGCTCTAAATATCGGTGCTTACCCTATGGACGCTTTTCCGACCTTTGGCAACACCGGCCATGTTGTTTCTTCGGACGGTGTTTATAAGCTGGCCGAGAATATGGAGTATGTAAAGAGCAAGAATTTGTGTGACCCAAGCACATGTGTTGACGGCAACTTGTCTCCTGTGACAGGTGAGGTACGAGAGAATACTGCGGCCCAAGATTACAAGACTACCGACTTCATACCTGTTACGTCTGGCAGGACATACGTGTCGAGTATAGACGGGGGGTTGTCGCCATTGCGTTTTGTGGCCTATTATGACAGTGCCAAGACGTTTTTGTCCTGTATGGATTCGGTGGCATACAGTGAGCGCACCTATGTGTTTACAGTTCCTGACGGGTGTTCTTTTGTGCGTATCACTCCGTATTTTGACCCGACAAAGAACAACTATCAGATAGAGCAGGGTGACGTGCCGTCGGCATACAAGGAGTATGCGGATGGTTATAAGGTGACAACCAAGAAGCTACGTGATGGCAGTGTTACTGTTCAGAAGTTTCATGACAAGGAGATAAAAGACCTTTTTAATTCGATACAAAAGATTAAGACGTTTGTCTGGGATATACCGTATCGCCAGTTGTCGTTGGCCTTGTCTAAGGGGACGATTATATCAGACACCAATGCTTCGGAGTTGATATTTCATCAGACTACCCAAGTGCCTACCGGTGACACCTCGTTTCGTGTGAAGCGTTCTGATTTGCCTTTTGTTGTTCCGTTTGACACCTATTTTGTTCGTTCCACGAAAGAGGGTGAATATTATATCAGATATGCCACGGACAGTGTGTCACTTAATCTTGCAGATGGCGTGGTGTCGTTTAACATGCTTGACGCGGGTTTGCAGTCGAAGTTTAACAGCAATGACAGTCGTTCTAACTACAACAGTGCTTCCGGTACGTTGGCGAATGGGCAGCAGTTGTTGCTTCCATCAAGTTGTGCCAAGACCTACAAGCGAATAGATTTCAGTTGTGGTGTGAGCAAGCAAGATGAATGGTCGATAGTAATCGGTCATGGCACGGTAACAGACTACACCGGCTCGAGCATTCGCATTAATGAGCAGGGTGTGACAAGCTATGAGTATTACGGTTCTGAATTGTCGCAGAAGCAATATGACTACCCATTTGTGAATTTTGCTGTTGGTTCAGACATTGCTGTAAGCATTTACAAGGAGGTGACAGGTTATAACGCCACCTTGATAATACAGAGTGGTGGAAAAGTTTTCAAGCAGAACATTCGCTGGATAGGAGACGTTGGCAACGTTTATGCTACATGTGGAAATGCCACGTTGTCGGGTTGTTCGCTTTCGTTTACCCCCTTTAAGTCACGTAGTGATGTGTGGTTGTTTGGCGACAGCTACATAAGCCTTGGAGACCCTAAGAGGTGGGCGTATTATCTGATGGCCGATGGCTACATTGATTTGTACATGTGTGGTTATAGCGGTGCAAAGTCAGCGAGTGTATTTTCGGTGTTGTCGACCGAGATAAGAAACAACCCTCCGAAATATCTTGTTTGGTGTCTTGGCATGAACGACAAGGATAATCCGTCAGACAGTAAGGAGGCCACCTCTCCCAATGCGAACTGGCTGTCTGCAACCAAGCAACTTCTTGTATTGTGCAAGCAGCGTTGTATAACTCCGATACTTGCCACTATTCCGACTGTTAAGGGTGCGAGTTCTGCCGAAGCCGACAGTGGAGTGTCGGGTTTTCGTAACCATTCGAAGAAGAACGAGTGGGTAAAGAACAGTGGGTACAGGTATATTGACTTTGCTGCAAGTGTGAATGCTGATGATACGACTGGCGAATGGGGTGACGGTTATCTGAGTGCTGACGGAGTTCATCCGACGGAAGAGGGTGCTAAGGCGTTGTATTCACGTGTGCTGTTAGATTTTCCAGAAATAAAAAATTGTAAACCCTATTGATATGTTGAAGATATACAGACATAGACCCATCAGTATTGAGTGGTCGGTGTTTCGCAGTCGTGGAGTGCTTGAAGATTTTCGTGATAGCAAGCTCTATGTTTGGTTGTGTGGTGCTTCTGACCGTTACCCGATAGCTGTAGACGTGGCTAATCCTTTGGCTGTCCGTGTGCCTGCCGACTTGCCCGTTGGCGATTACTCCTTGGTGTTGATGTGGTCGAAGCAAAACTATCAGACCTTAATACGTAATGGGAAGATGGTTGATGATGCGTTGTGCAAGACCAGTCTTGACGGAATCTTTACCCTTGTTGATGTGGGCGAAAGTCCCGAAGTGGCAAATCTCAACACTGTGCAACTAAGGTGTTCGAGCTTGACGGAAGTGTATGGTTATGATGGTCTTGATGCCTATCAGATAGCGGTGGTTCGTGGTTTTGCGGGTTCGGAGTCTGAATGGTTGAAATCGCAAAGGCATGTAAAGGTGCTTGACCAAGAGGGTGATAGCATGACCGAGACTATGAGTCAGAGGGCAACGACTGATGCGTTAAAAAAGATACGTAGTGCATTGTCGGCCATGAGTGACAAGCTGGGCGGTGCGTTGGTTGACAGTGCCGCGTTGGTGTCGGATAACGATAAGTATTATATTGTCATTCGTTTTGCCGATGGGGAGAAAGAACCGTTGAAGATAGATGTTTCTGCTCTTAGGGATGCTTATGACGGTGCAAACCTCAACTTGTCGGTTCATTATGCCGAAACGTCTGCCGGTGTCCCATCGGCAGGCAAGAGCATAGATGCTGTTGTAAAGTATCTTAATCAGGCCGTTGTTACGGCACAAGCTGCTGCAAACACTGCAAACGGTAATGCAGTGATAGCCCAAGACGCTGCAAAAAGTGCCGGAGACAGAGCTTCGGCCAACGCTAAAGCAATAAACGATTTACAATCAAGTGTATTGGCAGTTACAGAGGCTGCTAATAATGCTATCAAGAGTGTAAAAGGTGGTACTGCTACCGGTAGTCCTATTATTGTTAAAGCAGAAACTACTGCTGCAAAGGCTGTGACTGTTACTGCTACTGTTAAGACTGTTCCAGTAGCTGAGGCTACTGCTGATGCAGATGGTTTGGCTACTGCAAAAGGTGTACAGGATTATATGAAAGCCGGTTTGGGTGGTTATACAACCAAGCAAGACCACACTGCTTTGGAAGAGAAGGTAACTGCTAACACTACTGCAATATCTAAGCTTGGTGAAATATGTCTAACTGCCACTGTTGCATCAGAGACAGAGTATGATGAGTGGGACGCTATTGTTGCTGCTGCTAACTAAAACTAATAACCGAGGGTGTGGGGGAGATTATTTCCCCACCCTTTAAATTTTTAAATAATATGGAGAAGTACATTAAATTACTTGCACAATACATTAACAGAGGCTATGAACTGTTGTGTGGAGTGCCTAAAGACAAGTTGCTGCATGTTGTTGTATCTGCTACTGTGACTGCATTGTTGTCACACGTAATACCTTTTGTAGGATTGTTGCTTGTAATGACTTTAATTTTTGTGGGTAAAGAGACCTATGAGAAGTTGTCTGGCAAAGGTAGTGCAGAGTGGAAAGACATTGTTGCAGATTATGTAGGATTTATAATTGGTATAATTTGATATGGCAAAGATATATACTGTTAAGAAAAATGGCAAGACTGCATATCCTCGCACAATATCAGATGCTGTTGCAGTGACAGGCAGTACACTGACTGATGCACTTGATAAAATAAAGGAAACAGCTAATCTTGCTTATGGTGAAGCAGCTGCAAAACAACCTATGCTGGAGAGCGGCAAAAACATCAAGACCGTGGGTGGTGAGAGCATATTGGGCAAGGGTGATATGGCTGTAGCTAAAGGCTTAAAGAGTAATGTAGGTAAGTTTAAATATTTGCCAGATAGTGATGGATATATAGATGTAACTTATGCTCCATTAGGGGGTATAATAGCCAATGGAAATTATTTGAATCCAGATAAAAATGGTACTATAACAATTCCAGCAAGTGCTGGTGGAGTATCTTCCATTACTGCTAATGACAATGCTTTTACTCCTAATGACAGTGGTAATGTTGATTTGGGAGGTCTTGTAGCACAGATAATGACAGAAGGAGGAGAAGCCTTTGCACCACAAGGAGGAACTATTATGCTGCCAGCCTATGCTAAAAGTGTAACTCTGAATGGAGCTGTAGCATCACCAGACCAATATGGTTCATTAGTTATTAATGCAGTAACTGATGTTAAGTTAAATGGTGCTTCTGTAGTGAATAGTGGAGTAGCCGACTTGTCTGTACCTAAAGAATGGGTTGGCACTCAGGCAGAGTTTGATAAATTGACTACTTATGACGAGAAAACAACATATTATATAATATGATTAAGAAGATACTAAATGGTGAGGCTAAGGCGGTGAGTCGCATCTATAAGGGTGTAAAAAGTGAGTGTCGGCTGGAATTAGATGGGAGCGAAAATTGGACTTCATATGGTGTTAGCGGGAAATTGGCTGGAGTTAAGTTGGCCAATTATTTGCCATTAGAATTGACAAGGCCCGCTCTATATAGTAATTATTTCGGGTTTGCTAAAAAAGATGCCTTTAACAAGTTTATATGGTTAGGAATCAACAATAACTACCTCTATATAGCGTGGACTATAGGCTCTCCACCTCTTGGCTATGAGCGCTGGGAGAAGAATGGCAATGCAGATATTACTGCTATTAAGGCAGATTTAGCCAAGAAGCATTTGATAATTTGGTATGATAATACTAAATCACCTGTTGCGAGTATGTCGGCTCTGATACCTCTTATTGCAAGGGACACGGAAAAAGTCAAAAAGGTGGTTGACGTAACTGACCAGATGACGAACAGTGTGGGAAACCCATATTGGAATGCAGAAAATCAGGAGTGGAAGGGAGCTGGTAGAGAATATTGCTACGTGGGCAATGTCGTTGGCATTATTGATAAATACGGATTACAAAAATATGTAATAGAATTTGACGCAAGAACAGATGTTGAGGGCCGCGTCAATGTTTACGACACGAGCGGAAACAAATATAAATATACATTTATTAATGAGGCGTTCACTTGTAAAAAGGAATGGCAACATTATAAATTTACGGGAAAGGCAAAACTTGGAGTAGATGGGGGGCATGAGTGTTGCATCTCATTTTATGTCGGATATGGTACTGGTGCTATTCCCCACATCAAGAACTTCAAAATTCGAACTTCGGTAGACGTGTTTACCCGTGTGACGAGTGAGGTTGTCGATGGTGTTGTGGAGGTGAGTCCTGCCGAGGTGGCCGATGGTGTGCTGACGATAAAGGGAGATAATGTAAAAGTGGAAAATAATAAATTGATAATAAAATAAAAACATGGCGAATATAACTAAGATTAGTGTAAACGGAGAGGTGTATGACATCAATCCTGCTTGGGTAGATGTGACGGACGGCGGTCTTGTGCTTAACGCTGACAAAGTGAGGGGTATGACAGTGCGTGGCAAGGTAACTGACCCTGTGGATGATGTTGACTGCTCTGGATTTGTGTTGGACGGTGGCTTTGGCAAGTTGACGCTTGCTTATAATGCTTATGAGCATAAGCTGAATATTTTTGATGCTGATGGTTGGAGGATATCAATACCGCTGACTAATAGCCATTCTTCAGATACGAGCGGTACAAGTGGTACTTCAAGTCCAGAAACTGATACAAGTTCTACAACAGCAGCACCAATCGACTCATCCTCAACAACGAGCAGTACTACAACTCCCGCACCATGATACCCAAGATTTTACATTACTACTGGGCGGGAAATGCAATGCCCGAAAATCTGAGGGCTAACGTCAAGACTTGGGAAAAATTTAATCCTGACTATGAGGTAAGATTGTGGACAAGGGAGGATTTTAAGGACGTTCCTTTTTTGCAAGACTGTGATAAGTACGGTCTGCACGGCTTTGCAGTGGATTATGTGAAGCCTTATGTATTGTATCATCACGGTGGTATTTATTTAGATGTAGACATAGAGGTGCTTAGGCCGCTTGATGATTTGTTGGATAATAAGTGTTTCGCAGGTTGGGAACATGAGAATTATAATCCTCCATTTTTAGGCACTGCAATAATTGGCGCAGAAAAAGGGAACAAAGCTATTAAAGCAATTCTGGACTATTATGCAGGGCGTAGTCTTACGGGCAACGGTAAGATTATTGCTCCATTAAACTATATATATAATGATATATTATCTAAATATGACATAAAGATATATGACCAACATACACTATATCCATCAGACGTAAATATGGAAGGCAGTTATACGATACACCGCTCAGCGGCTTCATGGGTGCGCAGATACGATGAAATAAAAAATAATCATCTGCTGACCGCTTGCATCTGTTTTCGCAATGAGGGCAACGAGGTGGAAGAAACGGTGAGGTCCGTGATGGAAACTACTCGGCACACCAAGGTGCTGCTTGTGGACGATTGCAGTGATGATGGCTATGACTACAGGGCAGTAGCTGACAGGTGGGGCTGTGATTATAAGCGCATGGACAAGAGGTGTGGCAGTGTAGGCACGAAGGACTGGGCGGGCAGGAATGCAGCTTCGGAGTATTTTGTGCTGCTTGATGGCCACATGAGGCTTTACGATAAGGATTGGGATTTGCGTTTGGTGAAATTACTTGACAAGTATCCGAAAAGTATTATATCGTCAAGGACGGTGTATAGGAGCGTCAAGGACGGTAAGGTTGTGGACGATGGTGTGCCACGGAGTTTTTGCGCTTATGTGCGGTCTGATGATGGTTACGATTTTGACCCGAAGTGGACTGACAAGGTGCTGAATTATAATGACGAGGATAAAACATCGGACGTGGCTTGTGTGCTTGGTGCTTGTTACGCTACAAGTAAGAGCTGGTGGTCTTTTATTGGCGGTCTTAGTGGGCTGACGACTTACGGACTGGAGGAGAGTCTGATGAGTATTAAGACGTGGCTGTTGGGTGGTTGTTGTAAGGTTACGCACGATTGGGGCGTGGGCCATCTGTATAGGGACAAGACCCCGAATTATATAGATACGTCTGTGATTGATGCGAACCGCTTATTTCTTGCTTACCTCTTTGACGCTAATCCAACTTTGACGAGTTGCAATCTTTACAAGAGGTTGGGTATATTTATTTATGGCAATGCGATGAATACTTTTGCCAATAAGTTCGGAGAGTTGCAAGAGATAAAAAGAGAGTTTAAAAATAAGAAGATTAGGGATATTAATTGGTATAAAACGATAATTAATAAGCATGTGATGCAATGAGGTATTTTTGGTTTTTATTGCTTTTTTTAGCTGTTTTCGTTGTGGGTGTTGGTGTGGGGTATGTTGGCTTCGGGCGAGGCGATGAGGTTGTTGCAGCAGATACTGTCTATAAAAGGGACACTGTGAGGTGGCCGATTGCGAGAGACAGCGTTGTGACTCGTTATATTACGAGGAGGTTGGCCGTGATGAGGGTGGACACGGTGAGACAGTGCGACACGGTGAGGGCTGTCGATACGGTAGAGGTAAGGTTGCCGATTGTGCAAAAAGTATATAGAGATACCAACTATACGGCATGGGTGAGTGGTTATGAGCCGAAGTTGGACAGCATCAGCGTGAGGCACAGGGAGGTGACTCTGACCAAGGTGGCGAGGGTTGGGAGACGTTGGGGGGTAGGCGTACAGGTGGGTTACGGCATAGACAAGACCTTCAAGCCCACTCCGTATGTTGGTGTAGGTCTGATGTACAGGCTTGGTCGTTAAGGTGTGAGGGTTACTCCGTAAAGGAGTCACATAGTTTTGTAGCCTCTTCTTTGGCCAGTCGGTATGCCCTTGATGAGCGTTGAAAGTCTCCGTCTTTGGTCATTAGCATACGTGCCGTCTGTGTGGTACAGCCTAAGAGTTCGGCGCACGTAGTAATGGTGTATCCAGCTCTAACGACTTCATAGACCAGTATGCAGCGTGTCATGACAATGTTTTCTTTCTTGCTTCCGCTAAGGAGCAGTTCTTTTGTTATTACGCCATGCTCTGCCATGTCGCAACACTCAACCACTATATCAATTATACGGTTGAGTTCCTTTTCTTTATCATTCATGTTGTATAATTTTATTATTCCGCCAATGGGGTGGACGGAATAAAACATGGTTTTACTGTAAATTTAGGGGCGAAAGCTTGGTTTTAATTAGAATTGTTACTATCTTTGCGCTGTAAAGACAAAATTACAATTAAAACCCAAAACAACAAACTAAAAACACTAAAACTTAAAGATTATGGCAGAGAAAAAAGTAGGTCGCCCAAGTTATGAGGGTGTTATTCACACGTGGAAAGTACCGGCAGACGTGGAAGAATTGTTTAAAAAGAACGGTATTAACTGGATATGGGATGCTGTGAGGCAGTATGCGCAGATGGACAATATGGAGAAGCGTTATGTGCTAACCCCTTTGGGTGGTTGCTTGTGGGAGGTGAAGGACACTCGTAGTAGTATTGCGGTAAGATTTGTTGAGGGTCTGTTTGACTCGACAAAGGAAGTTGACGCATCGAAGCAGTGTGTTGATGTGATGTTGCTTCAGCACGTGATTGACCAGATGTGTGACTATGCAAAGGAGAACCACAAGATTGTGACCACTTGCAATGTAGTGGCTCGAACGTCAGCTATTGCCAAGATTAGCGCACATACGTGGTATCATATTGTCAGTGCGTTGAATAGTTTCTGGAACACTCAGGAGCTTCCTGCAAAAATTGTGTTGAGTTCGGAGTTGGAGGATTATTTTGCCTATGAGGTTAATGTAAGGTCAGAAGATTCGGCCGTGATGTTGAAGGAGATAGGCAGTCTGACGGAGGACGAAGCAAAGGAAGTGTTGTCAGAAGTGGAATTGTTCTGGCTTGCCGAGGTCATTCCGTTTACCCAATGGGTGAAAGACATTAAGGAGTGGTACAAGAATGTGGACGAAACGGCAGGCATGAAGCAGATGGAGAATAAGTTGTATCTTCTGACCACGGAAAGGTTGAAGGGTTATGTTAAGGATAACTGGCGCAAGCGCACGGACATAAGCAAGGGGTGTTATATTGACACGTTGCGCCATTATAATGATGACATCGAGGAGGTTTATGACAATTACCTCAAACAGGCCGAGGGTGACGAGGCGTTAGAGAAGCGTGCGCAGTCGTTTTTGTCGGGGTTGGAAGATATTCTGGACGAAGTAAACAACGACGAGGGCGGAGTATAGCTAATATCTCCATATCTCTATGCAGATGTGCATGCACATCTGCTTCAAGACCCGACTGGCTGTGGTGCTTGTCGGGTCTTGCGTGTTAATTTGGGTATGGTTATTATAATGCAGATAAAGAGAATGCTTCTTCGTAGGGTATTCGCTCCTTGCGTGAGACGTGTTTTTTCCATGCGTTTTCACAATGACTCAAATCTGAAATGTTTGAAGCCGTGATATGTTTGAACTTGTCGCACACATGATTGATAATAGTGCGTTCGTCTGGGCTGAACATGTCGTTATTGGCGGTTGCGTTAGTTGTCAGAATATCACCATCGTGATTACCAATAGACCGTGGCTGTTGTTGTATGCTGTCAAATTCGGAAAAAGCTCTCTGGTAACGTTCTGCAACCGGTCCATAGTCGATGGCTCTATAAGTTAAGCCAGATATGGCCATACCTCTTTCCCTATACGAAAGGAAGTCAACATAAAACAATAGTTTGTTCATCTTTGTTTGCCACACCTCTCCACATTGTGCAATAATAGTTACAAGAAGTGCTTCAAGGCGTTTAAGAGAAATCGGGGCATATCCGTTTTCTTTGCCACGCCTTGTGGCGAAAATCCGATTGGTGTCGTAGAGTGCAAATTTATATTTAGGTTCATTGTCAATGATAGACTGCAATTTTTGTTTTATTTTATCATAGTCATTCGGCTTTAACAAGTGTTTTGTCCGCTCTACATTATCAAGCATTACTTTTGGGTTTGTTGCATTACTTATAAGCCGTGCGTTTGATATGCTTGGTACTTCTCCATGCTCATATAAACGATACTGGTTTGTTCCCAAGCCTAAAAGTAAAGCCATTTTAGCTGCACTTATGCCGTAACGTTGACGTAAGGCAATTATCTCGTCAGTGTATGGCACACCATGCTTTTCGCAGAATTGGTTGGTAACTTGCCTATATCCTGCCGTGTCGCTTTCGGTTGTGGTAAAACGTTCCTTGGTTTCTTCATCTTCCCAACAAGTGCGAATATAGCTAAATGTCTCTCCACGAAAATTCCATGTGTCTGGTTCATAGACTTGCTTTAAGTTGTTGCCTGTGATTGGATTTTTCATTTTTGTCTCCTCTCTATTTGAATGGGTATTGAAGTGGGTATTCTGCTATATGAAAAGAAATGCAGATGGTTTGACAATTTAAGCGGCCCAGCATTATCTTAATATAAATCTCTCGTTGTTTATAATCTTTTCCAAAGACCCACATTTCGCCAACCTTGTTTAAGGTGTCTACAACAGGGCCGTCTACATAATCTTCTACTTTCAGTGTCTTTATGATAATTTCTCTGTAAGCAGGAACGAGGTCTAACTGCTGTAACGTTTCTTTGTTTTTTCCTCTATCGTCACGAAACAACAAGCCACAGATTTTTGTTTTTATCTTAAAGTCTTTTAAGAATTTTTCAACTTGTGTTTTCGTTGCCATGTTGTTTGTTCGTTGATTACGCTGCAAAGTTACGAATAATTTTCCTAACCTACATATTTTCCAACTTTAAAGTTGGAAAATATGCGTGTTTGTAACGCTTGACGGTTATGCTAAGAGCAAGGAATATCATTAAAGGGTTTTGCAAGACAATGTTGTAAAAACGGTGTAATCTTATTTGTTGTAAAAAATCGATAGGTGCATAACTAACTGTGTATCAAGACGTTTTTATTTGCAAAGTAAATTCACATTACTTTCCGCATCGGAAAAGAAGATGTGGGAAAGTGTTGCCCTGATGGGCAAGGAGATGGAATGCTTGAAGCGTGACAACCCGAAGATGTATTGGCGCATTATGCGCAAGCAGCACGGCATTATGTATGACAGACACTATCAGGCGGAGTTTGCCGACTATGATGTTGGCCAACTATGTTACACGGACGCAAAAGGCGTGAAGCGTGAGGGGCCACATTGGACGAGAGAGCAGATTAAGGCGGCTACAGCATCACAAGCGTTCCCCGTGGGCGTAACGGACTGTGACAAGTATGTGGCGTATAATGCCACCTATGCTGATTTTTGCAGGGAGTTTTCGGACGATGATGTGTTGAAGATGGCCTATCTGTTTTGGTTTGACGATGAGGACTGGAGCAGTGATGGCACATGCACGAAGATATGGGATTATATGTGTCTGCACGCAAAGCTATGACTATGCACGAATATAATGCGTTTGAGACGTTTGTAGAAGTCTTTGGCATAAGATACGGCGACTTGAATAAAGCAACGAGGGCGCAGTTTGCAAAAGAACGTTAGGTGGGGTTCTGTGCGGTTTGCGCCTTCGTTACTTATTTCCATTTTATATAAGTTCTTTGTTAAATTTATAATAATTGTGTATTTTTACAAGCCACTGGTCGTAAATCTTTGATGCTATTTGTGCCATCATCACGGGTGGGACGCTCATTCCACAAACATAATGGGGTATTTGACCCCCAAATTCGTAATCTTGCGGAAATGACGAAATACAACAAACTTCGGATGCGCTCAAATACTTTGGTATGTCAAAACGTATCAAGCAATCTTTTCGCGCTGCAAGCGTTGGCGAAACCTTGTCCGGATAGACATATTGATTGTTGAACATTCCACTTTTCCCAAACTCTCGTTCATTCGCGTTTGACAAATCCAAATCGCCATCCATGCGTAATTCCCAACATTTGCGCATTTTCGGTGAATCAACGCCATCGCCCATGCCATCGGCAACATCCTTGAAAGGAATCACCGCTTCGTTGAAATTCATATTCAATCTTGGCAAGGTTTCAAACAACGTTTGTTCGCAAGGAACGAACCCGACCAAATCTTTGCGCAAGCACACGAAAAACACACGTTGCCGCCTTTGAGGAACACCCATCGTTTGGGCATC
>DAIOXG010000005.1:0-40423 GCA_036758085.1 Prevotella sp.
GAAAGGAGGTATCTTACGTGTCTTGATAACAGTTCTGATTGCCTCAGACTTCGGGAGTGGTGGACGTCTGTATCTACGAATCTCTTTAGGATTCAATAAGTCGATAAGCTTAGATGCTGATGAAAAAGCGTCTGTAGGTAGAAGAGCATCTAATCTGAGAGCGAAGTGCTGCTGGTCTCCTACTCCAATTTTCTTTTCTTCGATTAGGTCAGCACATATAAACGCTTCATAAACTTCTTCTGCGCCTTTGCCGATTCCGGCTTTGCGTAAGACTTTGATTGGGTCAACGAGTTCATAATTGATGAACGTCGTGTTGTACTCCTGGGCAATAGCTATGAAACTGTGTATTGCCGCTACGAGCTTTTGCTTTAATTGCTTCGGTTCCATGACACTAATTTGGGTATTGTTTTTAATAATTGGAGGCGAGAACTGGCAGATTGTCCTCGCCTCTGATGACTGGGCTTAGAGCTCTTCATCAGCCTGTGCCTCACCAGTAGCCTCAGCAGGTGCTTCTGCTAGAGCTTCTGATAGAGCTTCCTCGAGCTTCACCTCGCCGGAGAGGAGCTTCTCGATATAAGCCTCTGCCTGGAGCAGTGCGTCCTTGGCCTTGGGGTCGAGGTTATTGTAGACCTGCTCTCCGTCCTTCTTGAAAGCGAACTTGTCGCCAACGAGGATGCGAGAACCTGCAGGGATGCCGAGCTTCTTGCGGCGGTCGGCCAGGACGACGCAGAGACGGCGTGCCTCCATGTACTCAGGAGTCCAGTTCTCCTTGTTGCCAGTGATAGACTCACCACTCTTCACGTGCTTCGCAATGCGTTCCTTGTTCTTGTTAGCCTTTGTGCCACCTGTGAGACCAAGCTCGTCGAGAGCCTTGAGAGCCTTGAGAGCCTTGAGAGCGTCAGACTTAGAAGTGTTCTTTGTCATTTTACTTTTGCTACTATGACCCTGGTAGCCCGGTTTTGATTGAACATTTGTTTAACTTACTTTTTCTATTACAAAGGTACAGAAATTTTCACGAACCGCCAAACATTTGCATCTAAAAGTGCTAATAACTTTGATACCGAAGTGGTGCTACGTTCAACTTACCTTTTGCTACATGCTTATAACACGTTACGTCTGGACTTGCAAGAAAAACTTTGCAGAAAAGTGCTAAAAGTTTATAGTCTTCCGAAATGTGCATCGCAAGCCTTCTTTGCAGTGAGAAAGTTAGAATAACCGCCTGCAAGTTTCTTAGGAACCAGTTTAACTCTGCCGTAAACGTCTTTGCTTGTTTCTTCACAATATACGTTCCATTCTTTTCCTTCTTTTACAATGTTATATCCTTTATACTTTGCCATTGTCTTGTTCTTTTATGATTACACATTCTTCTGGAAGAGCTTCGCAATCTCCTTGTGCATTGCTAAGCTTTACAATATCTTCGTAAGGCTCGTCATATACTTCATACTCTGATGATTCTCCTGTCTCAGGGTCTGTCCAAATAACCTTAGAGCCTTTGCTCAGTACATTTCCTTCTTTGTCGCTTACTTTCCATAATCCTGCTTCTTCAAATCTTGCAAGCATATCATAGTAGTTACGAGACTCGTAAGGTTTATCATCTTGATAGTACTTTGAATTTGCTACATGTCTTTCGAAACAGCTCTTGCACATAATTTGGTTGAGAACTGCAATGTAGTAACACACTGGTTCTTCCAATAGTTGCTCATTGCAGAAATCACAGATAAGAAACTCTCCTCCTTCTATCTCAATTTGATGGAATCCTGCAAGCGGACCTTCTTTTATTTCAGAAACTTGTACATTGTTGCTTCCACCTAATCCTATGCTAAGAAACTCCTGAGGAGTTGCTTCGATAACCTTAAATACACTTTTTACTTTCTTTGCCATGATGCTTTTATGTTTAGGCAGCAGGAATGCTCCTGCTGCCAATGTTAGACTAATATGCACTCTCAGTAACTTCGTGACCGAAGTCCCACGCATAGACAATAGGCTTCAGTCCTTTATTTCTCCGATGGTAGTGTGCAGCTGCTTCTTTGTTATACTCGTTTGCATCTTCTTCCGGTATCAGATAACAATACTCAGGACAATGATTCATATAATCGAGACGAACTCCGAACTCAGAGAAGTCTAGTGCAGAGCCCCTAATGCAACGGCCCGTCGAAGATGGGGCAAATCCCCAAGAGTCAGAGTATGTGACGTAGCTTCTCTCTACTACTTCGTAATGCGTACCTTTGCCTGGACGCGCTTTCCAAATGTGGTCTGGGTAAACGAACACACAATACATATGCTTGTGCATCTTGTGGCAAGCAGCGAATATCTCTCTAAGCGTGTCATAAGACATCTTCTCGTAGAACTTCGGAACTCTGATTCCGAAAAGCCTTAGTTGCTTATTGTCCCAATTGAATGACGAGTGCTCAGCGTCAGCCGGAAGCCATTCATATGCTACCTCGAATCCTGTGTCAGCATCGTAACTGTCATATCTTGCTGCTATGATGCAAAGATGAGCAGGAGCCTTGAGTACGAAACTCTGCTCCATGATATTTAGATGCTCGATAGCCATGTTCAGATTCTCGACTGGCTCATAAGCCAGGACGTTTGCTTCGAAGTTAGCCTTAGCAGCCTCCTTTGTTAGAGGAGAGCTGCTTGCTATTGTTACAATATACTTACTCATAGTTGTCTGTTCTTTAAGTTAGGCATCTTCTTCAGTTGTGTCCATTGCTCCGAAGAACTCACGAACCTTATCAATGTCCTTGTAGTCAGTGTAGTCGAAAGTGTTAGACTCCTCGTAAGACATCTGGTAGTCTTCCGGAGTTTGGTAGCGAGAGTAATAGAGGCCCTGTTCTTCGAGAGCCTTCATTGTTGCACGACATATTTGACCTGCCCATTCGTTGCGACCATCAAAATAGTTAGAAGGAGCGTGACCGATAGCATCGATGATGTCGAACATCCACTTCACGCATTGCTGCTGAAGATAACGGTGTACTTTGCGCAGGAAGAACTTTCCTGCTCCAATCGAATGGAAACCTGTCGAGTTCGATAACTCGTCGAACTGCTTGACTACGATGGCCGAAAGTGCCTCTAAAGACTTTGCCATTGCTTCTGCGTTTGTCAGCTTTTTCATCTTGTCTTAATTTGGGTTATTATTACTATTTGTAGGCTTCGGGGCTTCCCTTAAACCTATTACAAAGGTACACAAAAGTCCCAAACCCACCAAACAAATGAATCTAAAAGTGATAATGAATTTTGTTCTAAGACACGGCTCTCCAAAAGTCACTTCCGAAACTTCTGACACATAGCCTCAAAATAGCAGTTTTCGTGAGCCACAATCGATTTTCTGGTAGCGGGTAAATGAGTAACCTACGCGGCTTCTAAAGTGCGCCACAAAAGCCAAAAAGTATGCTCTGGCTATGACACAAGCTTCGGCAGGTGGTTTATACTACATTCCAATGCACCTTGTTCTTTATGTAGGGAAGAGCCAGGCTATACATATCCCTGGGTGTGTATGCCGAGCCCGAGTAGCGAAGTGCGTTGCAGTTGAATAATCCGTCGCCGACGATGCCGCGTTGGAGTAAGAGTTGCCACCTGTGTTGCAGACAGAGTAGCGATTCTCATTCGCTCTGCCGAAAGGCTGCGCTCTCAAGCTATTGTTTGCCTCTGCTCAGAGAGCTATGCCTATTTGTGCTTCCGAACTCTGCTCATAAACGAAAGTATAGTTGAATTGGCTTCTGCCTAAACGTGCCTCCGCACATAAGTTCTTTATATGGCGCCGACATGGTCTTTCATTGCTCTCGTGCGCTTCAACTAATATTCTTTAACTGCGCCACTCCTGCACTTTCGAACGTATTCACTTAAAACTAAAGTAGGCGCCGAAGCGCCTACAACAAGAACACAAACTGCCTACTTATTTGCGTTTCTTGCCAGAGTTTCTAGCATCTTTGTTTCGCATCGGCTTGTTGAAATAAGCCTTGCCGAAAGCCGGATTGTTGTGGTCTTCTGTCTCCGCTGGTTTGAACTTCAGATTTCTTTTGTAGTTCTTGAAAGATTGCAAGTTCTCTAAAGGAGCAGGCAAAGCAATTTCGTATAAGAAGGCCATGCGGAGCAAAGTGTTGATTTCTGCAACTGCTTTCTTGTCGACTTCTTTGACGGAGTTCAGATACTCGACCTCAGACATTTCGTAACGGATATGCAAGTTTCGACAAAGAATCATTCTTGCAAGCTTTGTGTCAGAAAGAAGATAAGAGTTCTCGATAGCCAGTACGAGTGCATTCATGTCTTTGATGAAATGCACTTTTCCGTTGTACTTCAATAGCATCTGGTTTGTGTTCGTTACAGTCTTGAGTGCGGTCTCTTGCGAAATTATGTTCTTCACGACCGAACAGCAAAGGTTACTTAGCTTCTCTTTCATTTGATAGATTGATGAAGAAAGCGTTGAGCAGACTTCTTTTAGTTGATAAGCTAAATATGCTGTGCAAGCAATGGCGACTAATACCTTGATGGCGCTTGCTATAACTGATTCTTCCATGATTAGTTGTGGAGTTTTTGATAAGTTTTGTTAAGCTGTTACTAAGTTCTGACTAAGCTCTTTAACTAACGTGACGTGTGACGTGATTACTTGTGCGAAGAGTTTTTTACAGCCAGGGCTTCTAACAAGTGGAGGCGACCAAATCTAGCCGCCTCCGACAGTTAGTGTTTAACTCAAGTCCTCTGGCTTTGTCCAATTGTTGTTGTCCCACAGCCGGATGTCAAACATAGAAATGTCGATGCTGTGTGCGACAAGGTTGGCATCTGCCAATACGACAGCAGTCTCCTGTGTCTGAGGCAGAGAAGGAAGACTGAACTTAGTCCACTTCGATTCATCGTCGAACTTATGAGCGACCTCGACCCACTTCATAGAATTGAGGTTGGACACGTAGAGAGGTTCGCTCTCCTTGCCGTTGTCGAGCAACCACTGCAGAGCATCGACAATGCCGAAGTAAGCAGCGAGATTGCGAGTTCCGATAAGACCTTCCTGTACGAATACTTCGCAGTTGTTCTCGAGGTCGTAAAGAGACCACTTAATTTCCGAGAGCTGGCCCTGGCTCTGAGTCTTTACAACATAACCTTTGGTTGGCTGCTGTGCATCGAACTCAGAAATGTTTTCTACTTTAAGCATACTACAATTTAATTAAAGATGTTATTACTACGTCCGGATAGGATTCTAAAATCGCTTTGCGACCTTCGAGACCTTCACTGACAATTTCGATAATGCAGTTAAATAAGATGGTCTTTGCTCCTGCTCCCTTAGCAAGTTGGATTGCTGCCTTTGCAGTTCCTCCGGTTGCTAAGATGTCGTCGTGAATCAGCACTGTATCTCCTTCAACTATTGTGTCAGCAGGAAGAGAAATTGCGTCCTTGCCGTACTCCTTCTCATAAGTTGCGGTGTAGCCGATAAGCGGTAGCTTCTCTGGCTTTCTTGCCATTACAGCACCCGCATGTAAAGCGTCAGCCACAGCACCGAGAAGAACAAATCCACGAGCTTCTAGACCTACAACTTTAGTCACGTGCTTGCCTTTGTGCAACGATACGATTTCTTCTATCATTGCATTCAGCACATCGTACCTTGCGTATAATGTTGAGACATCATAGAAATTGATGCCTTCCTTTGGAAAATCTCTCACAGTGCGTACATTAGTATAAATTGCAGCCTCTACGGAGAAATCTATTGTATCTCCGTAAACTCCGATATATCTTCCAAGAGAATCGTGACGTATGTCTTTATCCACTGTTTAAGTTTTGAACATTAAAACAAAAAGTTCTATACATACTATAAAAAGCAGCAACAAAATTTTTAAGAAGATGTCATATCTCAGTATTGCCATCGAGGTTGCGTCCAAGACGAATAAAATCTCCGCAGTGTATTGACTTAGTAGGATTGTATTCCTCGAAAGGCATTTTGAAATACGTTTGCCTTAACTTAGTATATTGAGATAACCTAAACTCATATTCTGATGGCTTCCTGTATTCTTTAGTATAGTCTCGATAGACAAGTGCCTGGCAGGGTATGTTCAAACTGCGAAGAGTGTTTATTCTATATAGGTCTTGCTTCATCGTAGTATTAAAACCGATTAGCACATAGATGTTTAGCTGAGACGGATGCACGTACTTCAATGCGAGTTTGATTCTATCAGTCAAATCTGTTGCAGGTATCTTTTCGTTATAGTAGTCCCAGGCGAAGTGAACTCCACCATGCAGACGAACTGACTTTATTGCCTCCATATGTGCGGGCTCTAATATGCGTAGGTCAGCACCATGAAACTTTACTGGCTGATTTAGTTTCTTTAAGTATTCTATCGCCTTCGGCCATTCTGGATTTGCAAAGAAATTGTTGTCTAAGACTTCGATAAACGTGCCATTCGGGTTTAGATCGACAGGCTTGACAGGATGGATTGCTCCCTCTTTGTCGTGAACTAAGCAGAACTTGCAATGCCTTATACAGCCTCTGCTGAAGAACTGGAGAGAAGCAGGGAAGTCTGGGTATAGTGAGTAATCCATTTTAGTTGAAGCCTCTATTTCTTCTGGAAGTCTTGAATGAACGTCATATCCTGTGCCGCCTTTTAGAATCTCACATTCAGGCAGCAAGTGCATATTCTCGTAGTCCGGTGTCCAAGTAAATATCTTGGACATATAGATTCTATCAAGTTCAAGAAAAGGGTCGAAAAGAATATCTTCTTCCGTATAGATTTTGTCTCCTATGCTCCTATGGTAGCCTGCAGCTCTCATAAGTGCAAAGTTTGGATAGACTATTTTTGTAAGTCCTGCCATATTCTTCTCGACTGGTATGAATCCTATATTTGCCATAATTTAACTAAATGAGGTGCAGGATTGTTTACCTACACCTCTGATAGTAATAAAATAATTTAAGTTCCAAGTTGTGCAAGAGTTAATAAGTTTTTGAGTTTCTGAGCGTCTTTGATGCCTAAGCTGTCAGGGTCTTCTCGGTCCGGTAGAGCTACTGTAATAATAGAATTATATAAAAGATTTTTGGACTTCTCCTTTGTAAGCTTTGCTCCGCGTCGACCTGCATCATCGCCATCGAACAGAAGGACTAAATTAGGAGCCAACATTCGAACTAAAGACAGTTGTGCTTCTGTAGGATTAGTTCCGAGCACAGCAAGCACATTGTGTATTCCAATCTGGTGCAAACGTAAAGCATCAAAAGCACCTTCAACAAGTATTGCTGTCTGTGTTGAAAATAGAGTTTCTATTGCAAAAGATATTCCAAAAACAACTACACCTTTTTGAAAGAAAGTGTTATTCGGAGTGTAAAGTGTTTTTGCCTTTGCATCTTTATCGATTGCCCGAGCACACCATCCTTCGATGTTTCCTTTTGGGTCTGTAATCGGCATAGTGATACGATTCCTGTAATAGAAATTTGCTTCTGTGTCCGGAGCATAACCTATGCCGAAGCGTTCAATCATTTCTTGCGATATATTGCGAAGACGTAGATAAGATTGTGCTTCTGGCGAGTTCGCCAAAGCAAACTGAAACACCTTGTTTTGGATGTCAGTGCTATCTACGTATTCTTTTAGTTGCTGAACCATAGAATTTAATTTAAGTGGGCAGAAGTTTCCTCCTGCCCAAATTACTATTCATCTCCGTGTAGTTCTTCGTTAGTGTCAGCCATATCATCGTCCTCGAAGAAAGACAAATCGAAGTCGTCCAAGTCTGAATCGTCCTCAGTGTCCTCAGCATCGAGATTTGCAACAAGTACTTGCTTCTCATGGAGAGTTGCACACTTCAAGCAATACTTGTCACCGATAACGTCGTCGAAGATATTACGCTCGATTGGCTCTCCACACTCTTCGCATAGCTCTGCAAACATATCGAATGAATCCTCATTGTCACGACCGAGATAGTCACGTACTTCAATCGGGAACTTCTTGCACCTTGCCAAAGAAGTATTCAGCAAAGTCACTAATAGGCTGTACGGATTGATGCCATAAGTCAGCTTGAAGTAAACCGTTGTGAAGCCTTCGTCACTGACGGAGAACAACTGGCTCAGTTTATCCTTTACATCTATTGAGATTGTCTCAGTAGAATCGCGCTTTATTGAAGAAGCAACTTTCTGCTTGATGATAATCTCGTCTTTGTGTAAGAGGCTTTGGATAAGCCCGTCCAACGTTGCCTTTGTGTACATCTTCGATGGAATCTGCACAGAGTAAGCAATGCTGCCGACATCTTCCTTGAAAGGACTTGCCGACTCTCCAAGCATAGCATCCTCGAACTGCAACAAAGGCTCAGCTTCATCAAATGTTACATTGAGTCTTTCTGCAATATTATTCTTATCGAAGTTCTTTGAGTACAACCAAACCTCGCCATAGTCTGCACCATAAGTAAAGTTGTTGAACTCAATTCCGTCAGATGCGAGTGATATGTTTGTCCTAATCGGGAAACCTGCACGATAGAATGCTCTGCGCAGCCACTGCTTCTTGTTGAAGCCATAAAGCCAGCGATACTCAGGACGCATACGGAAACGGAAGCGTATCTTGCAAGTGTTTTCTCTCTTGATAATTGGAGTTACCTTGAACTGATACTTCTTCTCTTCCAAGCCTTCATTCCAATAACGCTTAAATAGTTCGCGACTTACTTTCGTACAGCCACCACACTTAGTGCATTCATCCTGGCAGCGAATATCGTCAGTTGCAGACTTATACATCTGCCAGCGCTTCTCTAGATATGCTCTCGTTACACCCATGTTGATGAAGTCCCAAGGGAAAGGCTCGTCTAATTCCTTCTCTCTGTAGAAGAACTTGAAGTCAAATCCTCGACCTGCCATTAAGTCAGCAAAGTCTTTCATCGTGTTATTTGAGCCAGCAACGAGAGTTCCCATGTAGTTGAAACGTTCATCGTTGCACAAATCAATCAGCACCTGCGAGAAACGTCTATCAGCATAAGACAGCACTTGATTCAACGTAGATATTTCCAAGTCTCCACTCATTCGGAATGAGTGACCGCAAGCCTGGATAACGTCAAAGATTGTGTGCATATCTCTGCGGATGCTTGGGAAGCCTTCTTCGTCGAGAGGAAGCACTTGCGCCCACTGCATTGGAGTATGCGCCTTTCCGTTAAATGAAGTATAGCTGAACTTGATGCGAGTTGTAAGCTTGTACTTCAAGTGGAGATTCCAATACTCTTCGCCTTCCGGAATAATCTTTGTCTTGTTTCTGAAAGCCAGCTTACAGCTTGCAGCGAACTTGTCTATTTCTTCGTCAAACTCCGGTCTGCTCACATAAGCGTGCGCCTCTTCCTTTGATGCAAAGTTAGGAGACTGCTCTTCTATCTGCCAGCGAATTAGTTTACGACTGAAGTTCTCTATTTCGTGCAGAGATTCATCATCTTCCATTGGAAGATTAGAAATCATATACACTTTGATGCTTGTGAAGCCTTTACGGATAATTAGTCGGAATACTCTTTCAACAGTCTCGTCAGTCAGAGTTTTGCCGATTCTCCGGCGCATAACAGGGTCTGCCGATTCGAGAGCAATCGTGATTGAACGAGTTCCTGTCATAAGCGCCATGTCTGCCATTTGCTCGCTGAAGTGGTTGATGTGCTGTGAGCTCATTCCAATTCGAGTTGGCCACTTAGTCATTGCATACTGCAGAATGTCGAAGATTCTATGGTGGTCAGACAAGTTAAAAGCATAAGGTGTCAGAGAAGACGAACCACTATCAAGAAGCGTGGCATCAATAGCCTTATAGATGTCCTCAAGGTCACGCTCTCTGTAAGGCATTGAACGGAACGAACCCTCACAATTATGTACTGCGAATCCGTTTGCGAAATAGCAGTGAGTATCAGCTACTGTCATGTCATAGACTGGCTTTACTCCAGCTTCCTCTCTTTCGATAAACGTCTCGTTGACGTGGTACAAGATTAAGCCTTGCTCAAAGACTTCCTGTGCTTCGTGCCAAGTAAGGTCTTTCGTTAAGAACTTGTGGTTAGAAGTACAACAAACTTTAGCCGACTTTGTCTTGTATACGAAAGTCTCAGCAACTCTGGTCTTGACAGCGCCATCAGTCTTCGAAAGGCAACGATTGCCATTCTCGTCCAAAGAAACTATTGCATCATCAGATGTTACATCAGCAATTCGCTTCAGACCTTTAGATGTTGCTATCATTGTATCTGCATCAAAGCAGAAAGAACAATTATGTACAAGTGTACCATTAGCATAGAAATTGTGAACCGAAGTCTCCAAATCCCATACTTCTTGCTCTCCTAAGTCCTCTACCTTTTTGAGATAAAGTGCGGGCGATTCATCATAAACATTAAACTGCTGAACCGGAGTAACTTCCGAAGCATATTCATTCTGGATGCTTACTAACTTGTGCAGGTCTGAACTGAGGACAACTATTGATGCCGTTCCTTCTTCCCAACGTATGCCACAAATAGTGAGAGCATTTGCTATTGCATTCTTTGCCTGCTCGCTGAGCAAATCGAAAGACGCTCCTATCAAATATCCTGCCCTATCTACATTCGTAGTGAAGCAAGAACGCATAAGGCCTAACACAAACGAGGCTACATTCTCAGCTGACAGCTCAATGCTCTGCGAAGAGTTGATTGCCAAACCTGCATCATATGCTCCGCGGTCAAACGCTCCTATGCTTACATTAGGCACATAAAGAGAATAATCGAGATTGTTTGGATTCTCAGATATATGTCCTGCCTCAACATAAGAGGAAAGTCCTTCCGAGCCGTCGAAGTTCTTTACAGCGAATCTGTGGTCAATAGTGCAGATAAACTGTTTATTCGTTCCTGGAATTGCAAATCTTGCGACTTGCTTTGTCCCGGTGCAGAAAGCACCTCTTTGTGCAACAAACTCTCTCGTCCCGTCTCCGTTCTCAACGAGCACTAAATCGTTACTTGTGACTTGTTCGATAGGAACCAAGCCACGATTCGTTGAAACTGGAGTGCCCTTTACGAAAGACTTATGTCCGCAGCCACGAGTTATTTCCACAGCGCCAGAACTCATATCATCGCCAAGAGAATTTGGCTGTATTATTTTGGAGACTGGTCTTACGTCCTTAATCTCACAAGTAACTTTCTTGATACGAACAGGAATATCGTCTCTCAAAGGAACATGAGCCTTGAACTGGTTTGGACGATGAGGGTCGTCTGCCGGATAATATTCCTCTTTATAGAGAGCCGGGACATAGACTCCTGGAACTTTCTTCTGCAACTCAACGAGAATGTCGTACTTGCTCTTTCCTTCCTTGCGTAAATCGTGTACCATCTGCACTGCGTCAGCAAGAACTCCCTCACCGTCTCCGAGATTGACTACATCTACGAAGTCAGCGACAGGAGCAGGATTGAAAGCAGCGACACCGCCAAACATGATAATTGGGTCTTCTTCCTTTCTGTCCTTAGCCAATGGCTCCATTCCGGACATCTTTAATAGACGTGGGAAACCTAAAAACTGTAGAGGATAGTAAGACGATATTCCTAAAACCTCAAAATCTCTTGCTTGGTGGAAAGACTCATTTGAGAAAAGAGGAATATTGTTCTTGATAAGCCTGCGGAATAGCTTAGGATACGGATAGTAGATTCGTTCGCAAATCTGATTACGATAACGATTCATTTCTTCGTGCAAGATGTTGATTCCTAAGTTAGCGATGGCACCTCTATAAGGAACTGGTATAAGGAAGGCGAACGTAGGCTTATCTTTGTTCTCCTCTGCGTCCCAATCCCAACGAATTGAGTTCATTTCTGGAACGAACACACCAGGCTCTTCTAAATCCGCCTGTACTGAACGAAGCCAACGTTCAATCTCTGCCGAAGACATTGACTTCGGGTTTATCTCATGAAGTTTGGGTTTACTTGGATTCATTAAATTCAAAATTTTGTTTTAAGTTATAACACTTTGGCAAACAAATTTTTCAGACCGTCAATTTTTTGCGCAAGAAGTGCCCCACAATCGATTTTCACGTCATGAGGGGCACAATACACTGTCGGGGAAATTTTGTGCGCTCAAATCGAATTTTTCTAGTCGATGAGGTCGTCGAAATTTAGCCAATTTTTCTCTATGCAAAGCAAGACTAAATAGCCTATGAGGTCTGCTACATCGTTCTTGCGAAGTTCATCCGCATTTGCGATTCTTGCAAGCTTCTCGTCTAAACGTTTTCTGAGTGCAATGTCATTTGTCAGATTGTCCTTAGCTTTAACAAAGACATTTCTAGGTTTTTGCATGCTGTCACCGTAGCGCCGGTTCTTTATCTGCAGCAAGTGTTCAGCTGAAGCTAATACTTTCTTAATCTTGTCAGCTGTTGTCATTCCTATATGTACATCCATAGCTTACTTCTTGTCTGTGTGGCCGAAACCGCCATCGCCGCGCTCAGTTGAAGACAATGCTTCTTGTGAGTCCACATACTCGAACTCAACCATTGTGACAGGACCAACAACGCACTGAGCAATCCTCATGAGTGGCTTAATTGTGACTGGCTCGTTAGAAAGGTTGACGAGAACCACACCGATTTCACCTCTGTAATCTGCGTCGATTGTGCCAGGCGTGTTCAAAACGCTCAGACCTAGCTTGAGAGCATTGCCCGAACGTGGACGTACTTGTGCCTCCTGTCCGATTGGGAGTTCGATAAACAATCCCGTTGGAACTAAACGACGCTCAAGCGGCTTGAGTTCGAAACTCTCTTCAATGTCAGCCTTCAAGTCGAATCCAGAGGCTAACTCGGTTTCATAATTCGGGATTAGTTCCTCCCGCTTTGCATAAAGTCGTACTATTTTCTTTTTCATAACTTGTTTTGTTGGATATAACTTCGCTCTGGATGATAAATGCCACGCGCAGCAAGCCTTGCAATAGTAGGCTCGGATTGGTGCGTAGCCATTCTCCTGTCTGCATTCCTCAGCGTTGTACTTGATAAACATATCCGCCTCTTTCTTAGATTCGAAGCGTTGCTTACTTCGTTTGCACTGAGGACAGTAGATTAAATTTCTTGCATTTGGCTTCATGATTAAACAGTTCTTTTCACAGTTGCGACGCCGTCCTTCTGCTTCCTTACGTCGTAAACAACATCACCCATTCTATCCAAGGCCGGCTGATGAGATACTAAGATAAGTTGTACTTTCAGATGGTCTACGAGTTCACGAACAAACGTTACAAGATTGTCATGGTAGTGATGAGACACAGCAGCGAAACTTTCATCAAGAACTAAGAAGCGAGTTGCTTTTCTGTCAAGAAGAACCAAGAAAAGTATTCTCAGCAAGAAACTGACTATAGCAGCTACTCCACCACCGTGACCTTCGAGAATATCGAGACCCAAAGGAATTTCGTCAGAATAGACCTTGAAGGCGTAAGCAACTTGTTTGCGTTTTATTGATTCTTCAATCTTAAATTGATACGTTGGATTTTCGAGGATTGTCTGGAGACCTTGTGTGACAATAACCTCTATCTTTTCGGTAGTTTCTCGCTTCTTCAACTCAGTAAGACGAGCTAAGGCTTCGAGAGCTTTTTCCAACACAATAGACTTATGCTGTGCTTCTGTCAACCTTTTCGTCACAGACTCTAATTGCAGAGTGGCTGCATTTTTCCTTGCAGCCATTCCGCTATAGAGTTGATTGAGATTTGCTAACCGCGTACTCATTTCTTTTCAGTTTCAGATTCTTCTGCCTTTGGTGTTGGAGGAACAAGACGCATCAGCAGGCTGACAAAATCGTCATTCTCGAAACGAATCGGAACGCGAATGTTGTTGTGAGCCTTCATGATAATCTTGTCGCCGACAGTGGACTTGCAGATGTCGAGCAGGTACTCATAATGGAGGCTGCAAGAGTAGTCTCCGCTTGCCACGCAAGGAAGTGTCTCAGAAGACTTGTCACCGTCAGCATTGTCACTTGACAGCTTCATCTTGTTGCCAGTGACTTCAAGGTTGATGGCGAATGAGCTGATGTTCGATGTGATAGACACACGCTTCACAGCACGTTCGAAGAGACTCTTATCGACCTCAATCTTGATGTCGTTCTTCTCTGTCGGGATAAGGAGCTTGCCGACGATGTCAGGGAACTTCGCCTGTGACAAGCGGCAGCTGAACAAGTCGTCGTTGAGCTTGAACAGCAAGAAGTTTCCGTCAGAAGCAATCTCGACTGAATCAGCGGCAGAGTTGCGCAGAACCTTGACAAGCTCTGTAACAGCACTGGATGGGATGAGCAGGTTGTCAAGCTGGCTGTCGAACTTGCAGACGGAAGAGACATGGCCATCAGATGCCTGGATATAACCTTTGGCAATGAACACAGCCAACAAGTTCTTACGAGCCTCGTTGTCAGAAATAGAGAAGCTGATGCGGTTCAGATTCTCCAAGAATTGTGCTCTGTCAGCCTTCTTTGTGTCTTGATTTGTGATAACTGTCAGCTCAGGGAACTCGCTTGCATCAAGACCCTGCAACACATAATTGGTTGTCTCCGAGAACACTTTGATTGATGTACCCTCTGACTCTACAGTGATGTTCGGGCTGTCAGTCAGCTTTGCGATGTTCTGGAACTTTGCTCCTGGGATTGTAATATCACCTTCTTCTACGTTAGTAACTGGCACTACGCAAATAGTGGCAAGGTCTGTATCTGTTGACATAATTGTCAGCTTGTCGTCCTTAGCCTTCAATGCGAAATTGCGGAACAACGGAGTGTTGTCCTTCTGAGAAAGTGTGGCTCCTGCCTTTTTCAGCGCTTCGTTGAGCACATTTGTTTCTACAGTAAATTTCATAATTTCTAAATGTTTATTAAATAATGTCGTCAAGAATTGACGATGAGAATGAACTTGGTGCCGATGTTACCTGCACAACCTCAGGCTGTGCTGCTGGTGCCTGCTGGGCTTCTGGCTTTTCTGTCGGGACTTCCAAAGTCTCCTTGTCAGCAGATTCAAGCCTTGCTAAGTCTTCGTCCAGCTTCTTCTGCGATTCTGCAATTTGAGCCTCCAACTTCTCTTTTGCTTCTTTGAGTTCAGAAAGAGAATTGAACCCGAAAGACTTCAGCTTTTCCATAACTCTTTTCTTCTCGGCTTCCAAGAACTTTTGTTCTGCTGCCACAGAAGAACGACGCTCTTCGAGAGACGCCTTTAATTTCTTTAATTCATCGATGTTATACATAATAAACTAATTTGTTAAGTTTGAGAATATACCTGCCACGCAATAATTGACCAAAGGAACATAGTCGGTAAGAAACTGCTTCTTCTCGTAAGGAATTGGCTTCGGGAAGATTTTGATGCCGCGAAGCTGAAGCTCGTCCTGCACTAAGTTCTGTATTCTTGTCAGTGTATTGTGATATGTCTTTGCTGCGTAAAAGTCTTGTGAGATAGTTACCAAGAAGCCATTCTCAGAGAGCATCTTGCCTAAGTGCAAAACATTTCCTGCATATTCCTCAGTGTATTCGTTGAAGTCTTTGTCTGCCAAACGCTTTGAAGACTTCTCCCTTGGCAATAAGATTGGCGGAGTTACTATGATTAAGTCGAACTTGTCTTCAGTTCTGTAATCAGTAATCTTGCACCTTGCACAAGGTCTTGCCTCCTGCATGAACATATCCTGCTCACAGCGACTTTCGTACTCATTTACTTTCTCTTCGTTTGGCTCTATGCCATAAGCTTCTCTTTCCAACGTGTCGGACATCAAATCTAAGACTGTGCCAGAGCCAGAGAAAGCGTGAAGAACTTTCGCTCCGCGCTTCGATAGCAGTTGAATGATTTGCTCGAAAACAGCCAACGCTTGCAGACCATCTTTCTCGAAAGAATTGTAGTCAGTTGTTGATAAACGGACTTCTGACTCTACGACCAAACAAGCCTTAGCATGGCTTAAAGTATTTAAGTCATTTATCTCCTTCTCATTCTTGATGGAGCCGTCCGTTTGTTGCTTGAATAATGTTTCGGACATTTTAAGTTATTTCCAAGTTCTAACAATTACTATTGTTTTTACGAAGTCAGAGCTCCGGTATATCATTGACAACCTTTGCTTTAGGGGCCTGCATTTCTGAGCGAAGTTCTTTCAGCGACTTTATCTTCGACACAGTCTTTGTTGAAGTTTCGCTAAATGCCGTATGCGGGCATCCTGCAATTCGATAAGGGCATAACCTGCAAGCTGCCTTTGATGCAGAAGGCTCGAACTTGTTTGCTTCGATTCCATCAAGAATCTGGTGTGCCCAATTCAGAGTTGCCTTCTTCTTATCTTCTGTAACAACCTTCCATGCTGGCTTCATTGCTTTGACTAAAAAGAACGCAGCCATTGGAATCTTTACGTTGAAAGTGTTCTCTGTTGCTATGACATATAGCATAAGCTGGTGGTCTGAACAATGCAATTCTGACTCTGTGTTCTTGAAATCAATCATTGTATGAGGCATGTCATTTGCCTGTGCATAGCACAAGTCAGGCCCTCCGATTAACAATAGTCTTTCGGAGACTTTTGCAGGACTGTCAACGCCCCATCTAAATTCCGAAAGAGTTACAGGCTTGATGCAGCCATTATCTACAATCATTCTGCGCAAGTAATCTGCCCAAAGAGTTATCTTCTCTAAAGCCTCGGATTCGTTCGACGCAAAAGCAGTATCAGAGTAGTGCATTGTCTTGGTGTCCCAAAGGCTGTGCATAATTCTTTCAATATTCTCTTTTCCGAAGATTGAGTAATCAAGCTCTCCTGCCTTGTTCTTCCACTCAAAGAAAAGCTCAGCTGCTTTGTGTACACAAGAACCAGGGAAAGTGCCTGTATAGTCAGCCTCTAAAGCCTTTACTTTCGCTACGTACTTCAAATAGTAATGAAACGGGCAAGAAGCATAAGCATTAAGTGCCGAGAAAGATGAAATGTGTTTCATTGCAGTGCCTCCTTTGCTTCGTCTAAGTATTTCTTGCAAGTATCTAAGACCTCCTGGTCACTCTGTATTGTTGCCAGCAGATTAACGACAGATTCGACAGAATTTGTATCTATTTCTTCTATTTCAGCTGCCTGCAAAGACTTCGTGAACTTTGATATTTCTTCCTTTGAAATCTTTGCATGCTTCACAGCGTTCATGTCAAAGACTTTGTCTGCTGGCTCGAAAGGAATTTGCACGTATTCAAAGGAATACTTCTTTTCGGGAGAATCTACATCTATATCTAAGATAACGAAACGAGGCTTTAGAGCTAAATCTTCCTTTGAAGAAGATACTCGACAAATTGCTCCTGGGCGCAGAAACATCTTTCCATAAACTTGCTTCTCTTCGCCTGCCGGGTGATAATGTCCATTGGCGATAATGTCGAAATGCAGGTCTTTGAGATTCTCGTAGTTCAAGTAGTGTCCGAAGAACTGGAAGCCATCCTCGAATATCCACTGATGCGTCAGCAAGATATTGAAGTTGTTTCTGTTTATTGAGTTGTCGATTCTATTGTAGTTGTCGAGTTTCTCGTCATTTTCGTCTAGATGCGAAAGACCATAAACTTCGAGGCTTCTTGCTTTTCCTGTAGCCACAACACACTTTGCCTTAGGCATATTGTCGCCGATTATTTGTATTGCTCCGCTTGTCTTTAAGACATAAATTGGCTGCTTATCAAGGGCTTCCATGCTATGATTGTAGTCGTGGTTGCCGATGATTGTATAGACATCGCACTTGAATCCGTTGAAGATGTCGATAAGCCTTGAAATTGTTTGGTGCGTTGTTTGTTGTGCTGCCTTCCTGTGGAATAAGTCGCCGAGGAAGAAAACAGCGTCCATTCCTCTATCGTTGCAAGTCTGCTTGATGAACTCCAACTTTGCTAAGATTGCTTCGTTGTAGTTATCCAACCTTGTTGTGACTTGAACGTCAGAAAGATGGACGTCTCCTATGATTGCTATTTTTGACATACTATATTAGTTCGTATTTATCTTCTAAACTTGTGTTCTTGACTACGATGTACACGGCTCTTTTCTTAATATGATACTTGTTTGCTATATCTTCTACAGAAACTCCGTGTTCATATTCATAAGCGATATTATAATTGCGGACTGCTTTCCAATCGTGCAACACTTGCTTGTTGCGGATAAGTGAATAGATTGCCATTCTGGTCTTCCCATACTTTTCCGCAACAAACTTCGTGTCAGACGTAAGAATCAAATCCTTACGAATTGCGAGAAGTGTTTCTTCACTGATTTCTATACGTCTCATAATCCTAACAGAGAACAAGTTTTGCACTGCTCTGGCAGACTATTTGCCAAAGTATTCTTGAACTCAGCTTCTTCAGCCGTAAACTCAGAGACCTTAGCCTTGAATTTCTTGATTGCTGCATTGAACTCTTCACATACAGTGATTGCTGCCACATAAGCATCTAATGTGCCTAAAGCAGCGATTATTTCATCTGCCTGCTTATAAGCCGGAACTACATCTACGACTTTCAGCTTAGATGCTCTTAGCTTGAACACTTCGAACTCTTTAAGCGTCGTATTCATTTCATCACAGCGAGCCATTCTTTCGATAAGCTTGGCGATTTCTTCCGGTATTTCTCCGATATGTGTTTCCGGAGCTTCCTTGCTCAACACCTTCGAAGCTTCTTCGAGTTCTTCGAACTCTTCGAGGCGCTCCATTGCAGCAAGCACTCCAGGAAGAGATTCATCTAAAGCAGCGTCGATTGCTTTCTTCAGCTTTTCCTCCTTCTTTATCTTCGGCTCAATTGCTTCGATTGAAGCGATAAGAGATTTATAATCTTCGAGCAGAGCTACATCTTTGTCCAAGCGTTCTGCACGTTCGTTTGCTCTATCAAGCAAGCCCTTGAAGTCATCCAAATGCCGGAACGACATCAAATCTCTTTCTGCATCCTTATGCTGCTCCAATAAGAGCTTGATGTTCTGCTTCTCAGAAAGTGAGTCAGCATACATTTCTCTCGAAGCGCATAGAACTATGTTCAGATTTGAGAGGCGACCAATAATCTTCGCGATTGTCGATGGCGATTCCGACAACAAGAAATGCTTGTCGTTCTGAGACTGAATCTGCAAGAAGATTTTCTCGTCAGTGTCGATTTGGTACTCTTTAATGCCGAGGAAATCCTTTACTTCGTCCGGGCACTTCTTGTTAGTCTTAGAGAACTCTTTACCGTCTAAGACATAAGTTGTGGTCTTGCTGTTTCGTGTCATTGTCACAACGTCACCATCAGCATAGATTGATATCTCAACTGGGTATTCGCCTTTGAAAGCCTGCTCTGGCTTAATGTTGCAGTTGAAGAAAGCATTGAGAGCACGAACAACAGAACTCTTGCCAGAGTCGGAAGGCCCGCGCAAAATAGTGACTTGCCCCAATTCCAACTCTGTGGATTTGTGGGCTTGAAAGTTGTGAAGTGTAATTTTTTCTATCATTCCTTACAAACAAAAATTTCTTTAAGTTTATAACAAGTTATGACAAAATTTTTGATGGGCAAAAAGCCGTTTTCCGCAAGCAACAGCGAGTTAAAACTCCTGGGGTAAATAAGTACACTGTCACTAAAAAGAAAGTCGCTCAAAATCGAAAATTGAGCGACCTTCCAAACTTAACAAACTTCGAGTTTATTTCGTAGTTTTCTTCTTTCTTTTAGCAGGAGTTTCTTCACTCTGTTCTGAAGCTACATCTTCTGACTTAGTTTCGTCAGCAGTCTTGTCTTCTGTGAAAGCTACAGATGCCTCTTCTACTATAACGTTTATGTCTTCGCCATTGCAGAGACGCTTGAAAGCGTCTGCAAGGAAGTCGAGCTTAGCAGATGACAGAACTTCCACAACCTTTTCTGGTGTGATGTCTGTCTCGGCGACATTCTCGAACGCAGCGCTTACTGCCTTTGCGACCTTGCCGGATGGGCTGAACTTCTTGGCTTCGATGAAAGCCTGCATAAGCGCCGATAACTTCTCTCCTGTCACCTGTGCCACGCTCTTCTCGCCTTCTGCGCCTTTGTTGCCATCAGCATGTGCTTCGTCTGCAGGATTACCTTCTCCGAGATTCTGCTCACCGAGGTTTGCCTCACCAAAGAAAGCAACCTTGAAAGTCTCGACGAGATTCAGCTCTTCCCAAGGGAATAAAGCGAGACCATTCTTGCTGCCAGGCGTGCCGCAGAACTGATTGTAGTAGCAGACAGTCGTGTAGTCTGTCTTTGTCAGTTGCAGCTTCTCGATGATGCCAGCAGGAGTGAAGTCGTAAATCTTTGCGAGCTTCTCTGCAATCTCTTCGTTAGAGAAGTCAGAGCCGACAGCGTCCACCTTAATTGAGACAGGCTCAGATACACCGATAGCATAAGAGAGCTGGATTGTGATTTCATTTGCGACGCCAGCAGCGACGAGATTCTTTGCAGCATGACGAGCAGCGCGAGCAGCCGACATATCGACCTTTGACGGGTCTTTACCGTTTGTGTTGCCGCCGCCGATGTTTGCATAACCACCATAGGAATCAACAACGAGTTTGCGACCTGTAAGACCAGTGTCTGCGACCGGACCGCACTTAACGAAGCGACCTGTAGGATTGATGAGATACTTGGTGTCCGTGTCCACCATGTCTGCATACTCAGTTAAGACAGGAGCGAAGATGTTGTCGAAGATTTCATTACGTACAAAATAAATATCGACTTCTGCAACGTGAGAAGCAGAGAAGACGATTGTGTCGATTTTGTGCGTTGTGTAGTCAATCGTAACCTGTGCCTTTGCATCGGGACGCAGATTCGGGAACTTGACGTTGCTAGTATTGCGAGTAGCATAGAAAGACTTCAGATACTCCTGGTAGCGAAGAATCAGCTTGTTAGCGATTGTTGCTGCCAGAGGATAGAACTCCTTAGTCTCATTCGTAGCATAACCGAACATGATGCCCTGGTCACCTGCTCCAATTACGCCTGCACCACGATTGACTCCCATAGCGATGTCAGGAGACTGGCGGTTGATGTGATTCTCTACTGCAACTTTGTAGCCATTGTAACCAATAGCATCTTCGTTGTAACCTGTGTTGAAGATAACTTCGCGAGCTATGCCTTCATAGTCGCAAATGTGTTTCGTGGAAACTTCACCGCCAAGAATGACCACATCATTAGCGAGAAACACCTCCACACCAACATGAGCGTCAGCATCGTGTTTCAGCAAGTCAGTCAAGATGGCATTGGAAATGTTATCCGCAAGTCTGTCCGGATGTCCGATAGAAACAGACTCTGATGTCATTAACTTGTTCATTTACATAAAATTTTAATTGGTGTACTCTTATAAATAGCCTTCTACAGTTCTTCGTCGGATTCTTCGCTCTCGCTGCAAGTTCCGTTCTTGTATTTTGGAGTAGAAACAACATACTCTGCCGTTTGCTTCCAAAGCGGACTTAGCTGCTCTGCGATTTTGACCAAATCATCTGGATTCTCGTACAGATGCTTCTGGAACTGGGCAATGCCTCTGAAGTTCTTTGTATACTCAGCCTCGCCTTTTTCATTATAGCCCAGGCGGATTGCAAACATAGCATTATTGCCTTGGATGCGCACAATCGACTGGTCTTCAGGCTTCTTTGCTCCGGCATTGATTATGGTTGGTACTGCATCTATACCAATTCCATACTTAACAATGAAGCGTGCTTTTCTAAAAGGCACTCCAATCTTGGATTTCTCTGCCATTGCTTCGATAATGGAGCCGACATAATTTTCCTCTTCTTCGTAAGTAAAAGGATTGACAGTCTTGTCCTTAATCTTTCCTTTGAGAGAAAGAGAAACACGGAACGAAGCGTAATACTTCAGTGCATTTGAACTTGAAGAATCGTACTGCGTAGGACCGAAAGCGGCAGGCCCTTTGATTGATAAGTCCTCATAGAGCTGATTCACGAAGATGAAAGCAGGCCCATCTGGATATAGCGAAGAAGTGATATTGCGACAAAACTCGTTCATAAGCTTTGCGCGAAGACCTACTTGCTTCGTCTCTCCGAACTTGTTGTCTTTCTCCTGCTCAGGAACCATTGCAGCCACAGTGTCTACAACAATAAAAGCATAGTCTGTCTGCTGCTCTCCTTTTCCATTATTACGTAGAAGATTGAGCACATACATTGCTCCTTGCTGGAACGTCTCCGGCTGCTGGTAATTGAACTTCGATTCGTCGTCGATGTCGAATCCGATGTTGCGGAGATAGGTCTTTTGGTTTCGAACTGTACGCTCGAAATCGAGGTAGAGTACTTTCTTTGTACCACCTCTTGCATAGTAGTGAGCAATTGCCTCGAAGATAAGAGTTGTCTTAGAACAAGACTTCAAACCCATCACTTCTGTAATTGCACCTTCCGGGAAGAAACAACCCTCTGAGTTTGAAAGATAGTCTATCCAACAATACCCCGTAGAGTAACCTTTGACGTCACGTACTACGTCTAAATCGTCATTTGTTACAATCATAAATTGTCGATGTTAAAAATTCTTGAGTTCTTGTGAAGCATGATTCCGTCTTTCTTTCTGTCGAAGATATAAGAAAGTCTTTTTAAGAGTTCTTTGGCATTCCAATAGTAGAAGTCTTTCTTTGAAGCTTTGCTATGGAAGACGTAAGCCATATAAGCCATGCAAATTGAGTCTGCCTGGTTATCGTCTATTCTTCCTTTGCTATTCTTAAATTCCTTCGGAATGTCGAAGTGTGCAGTTACGAAGTTGATGTGCTCAGTCTTTGTGTGCTTGCCTTTGCCCATAAGAGCGAACTTCCACTGCGTCGGAGCAATCCACATCCAAGGAGTTCCTAAAGCATCTACAATCTCAGTAAGCACTCCGTGAATGATTCCTATCGAAATCTGCATTGTTCCTGTATATGAATATGCCGGGGATTCCAACGAAACTGCTTTAGGCTGTAAGTTTGCGATGCTTTTCAGAACTGATTCTTTCTGATAACGGGCTTTCATTATATCAGAAGTGTCCCAGTAACCATCTTTCGGATTCTGGTTATCCACAGTAGACTTCACTTGTATTTTGAAGCCATCATCTGCAAGACAATCTTCCGGAGAAACGATTGCTGAGACACCGTTATTGACTAGAGCCGTATCTATACCGAGATATATGCTCTCCATACTTATTTATTTAAGCTGCCTGGCTTAGTGTAGCCTTGCTTGTCCTTTAACTGCTCATAAGCCTTCTGGCGGGCGAGCAAACGTGCTTGTCTGTTCTTGTATTTCATTGTTTTAAGTGTTATGCTCCCGACTTGGTGAGTCGGGAGCGTTTTACTTAGAGTTCATCGAGAAGAGAAGACATGTCGACTGTCTTTGCAGGTGCCGGCTGTGCTGCCTGGGCGGCTGCAGGTGCTGCCTGTGCGGCTGCAGGTGCAGCTACGGGAGCCTGCGGAGCGACAGGTGCTTGTGGAGCTACTGGTGCTGCGGCTGGAGCAGCCTGAGCGGGGGGTGCGACTGGAGCTTGCGGAGCCATATTCGGAACTGCCTGTGCAGGTGCTGGCTGTCCTGCAGGAGCCATGTTCAAGAACTGCTTTGCTTCAGGTGTTTCGAGAATCATCGGGTTCAGACCGAAGTCGATAACCATCTGCTTTGCATCAACTTCCTTGGCAGCCATCTTGTCGAGAGGATAAGCCTGGTCTTTGAAAGCTTTGTCTACAAAAGCCTTTACTTCCGGCATTGTCTGATAGAAGCTCATTTGTGGCGGATAAGCCTGGATTGAATACTTCTGGAACTGCTCGTCCGTGCAAGTAATCATCAAGTCAAGTCCGATAAGCGAGCCGTACATTGTCTTAATTGTACGAATCTGAGTGAACTTGTCAGCACCGAAGTTGAAAAGATGCACAGAACCTATGCCACTATTCAGCGTAGCACAGTCAGGAGTTGTGTCATACACGAAGATGTTTGCAGCAAACACTTCGATTGCTCTCTTGATGTCCTTACTGTAAAGAGGCCCGCTCTCTGAGTCAGCTGCGATACATGCAGGGCAGAACCCTGTATAAGACAGGCAGCGTCGATAACCTGCGCCCTTCTTGTAATGGCGCAAACGAGAAATAACGTCTTCACTTGTGAAGACAACGCGAATTGACTGATTTGCCTTCAACTTAATGCGGCGAACTGTACCATCCATAGCTTGTACGGACTGGTCTCCGAAATTGGTTTTACCTTCCATTTTAATAGGATTAAATTAGGAAATAAAAATATGAGTTTTGAAAACTAAAAATGAACCTCGCCTTCTATGGCTTGGTTTACCATTCTATCAATTTGTGGGTCTTGGCTCATGTCGTTGAATACATTGCCTGTAAGCTGTCCAAGCTGTATCATCGTCTTTATTGTGCCAAGCTGAGTTAGAAGATTCGCCTGGAAGTCCTTCCAAAAGAAATACTGTGCTTTGAAATATTCCAAGAAGTTGTTCGCAGTCTCTAATAGAATCTTCGATTTGACATAAGCCATTTCAAACTCGACAGGAAGAAATGCTGCACAATATGTCTCTCTATCGGCCGTAGAACGCATTGCCTTGATTTCATCATAATGGTCTCTGAACTCTTTTTGCAACGCTATTCTTCGCTCTTCTGTCTTATTAGAATGTAGCTTAGTAGCTAATATCTTCATCTTTAAGAACTTATTGTAGATGCTTGATGCACGATTAGTGTACTCACGTGCTTGATACATCTTCATATAAAGTTCTGCCGGAGATTTCTCTGTGGCTCTCTGGTCTAAAGAAAGTGAGAAGCCTTCAAGTTCTTTTCTACAAGCCTTGAAGTCGTTCTCGAAAGTAACGATGAATTTCTCTAAATTAGAAGCATCGTACGTCTGTATGTCGTAAGGGTCGAAAGCCCTCTGTAACTGAATCATATACTAGACTTTTGCTAAGTTTTTAACTGTTAAGTTATAACAAGTTTTACATACAAAAATAAGTCCCAAATTTGCGCCACAAGTGCGCCACAATCGATTTTATTTCGGCAAACAATAAATTACCTTACCTAAAAATTTAAGACGCACACAAGCCAAAATTTTACATATTGGCTATAACGGCATCCAAGTCTACAGCTACATCTTGTTCGTCACAGAAAGTAGTAACTTCTAAGCCTAAATCGTGTATTGCTGCAATAACTGGAGGAATTGGGTTTAGCTTCTCTTCGAAGATGAAAAGTTCGTTCTCGTCTTTGAAGAAAAGATTATAATTGCCGAGATTCTTGAAGACTATTTCTCTTAGGCGTTCTGCACGATTCTCATTCAATATTCCTTCAATCACAACCGCAGGCTTCTCGATTCTGTAAACAGGAATTTCCTCTTCTTCATCAACTTCTTTACTCTCCTGCTTGTCTTTAGTAAATCCGACCTTGCTCATAAACTGGTCGAATATAAGTCCTTCGTATTGTGCGCCTTGTTCTCCATACCATTCATCTGGTATTTCAAACATACTTCCGAAATTAGGCCCTACCTCGCAATCAGCTCTGAACTGCATTCCGTGCCATACATTATCGTTAGGCATGTTAAGAGTCATTGCATTATGAATAAGTTGGCAAGCGTCCATTACAGGTATTGACTTATGGACACTAAAGTTCAATTCATCGTGAATAGACAGGCAGCAAGTTATTGGCTTATCTGGGTTTGCTGTATTCCACTTTCCGAGAACTTTATAGACACGTGCTATTGCTACTTTCGCTAAGTCAGCACCTGTTCCTTGAATGACTGTGTTGAACGTTCTTAGCAAAACTCTTTCCAATGCTTGTGGGTCATCCTTTGGAAGATTATCGAACCAGCGTATTCTGCCGAACTGAGTACGAACATAACCGTTCTTTAAGCAATCTTTCTTAATGCGAGCAGCCATTGCAGCAAGCTTTGGCAGCTTCGCCCAATAATCTGCCATTAACTTTTCTGCCTCCTTCGGTGTTTTATGTAGTCTGCCAGCAAGTCCATAAGAAGTCATACCATAAGACACGCCGAAGTTCATAGTCTTACCTATCTTTCTGTCGTCTTTAGTGATAGATTCTATTGGCTTGCCTAACATCGTTGAAGCAGTCTTTACGTGAAAGTCCACACCTTCTGCATAAGCTTTGATGAGGTCTTCTTCTCCGGACAGCGCAGCCATACAACGATACTCCAGCTGTGAGAAGTCACAGTGCAGCCAAAAGCAGCCAGGCTCAGGGATAATTGCGTTACGGAAGTTAAAACCTTTCTTTGCCTTTGGCATTTGCTGGCTATTGAACTTGATAGGTATTCCTTTTCTGCCTACACCTCCTGATGCCGAGAAACGACCGGACTCAGCACCAAACTGATTGAGGTCTCCATGAACCTTGCCATCTTCTGCAATGCAATCATCTATCTTATCAAAGAATGAATTTGCCAACTTGCGGAACACAGCGTAGTCCTGTATCTTCGGAATGATTTCATGCTTCTCTTCCAAGAACTCCATTGCTTCTTTACCTACACTTCTGCTCCCTTTGAACATCGGCAACTTTAAGTGGTCATAAAGCAATGCTGCTAATTGGTCATTAGAATCGATGTCGTATTCGTTATCTCCGTACTCTGATATTTCTGCTTTTAGTTCTTCACAGAGTTCTTCGAGCTTGTCTCGGTTGTTAATGATAAAGTCTTTGTCGATACACAAGCCCTGTAGTTCAATAAGGCCGACCTGCTTTATTATTGAGATTTCAAGCTGATAAACTTGCTCTAATTGAAGCTCTGCAATCTTCGGATACAATACTTTGAACAACTTCGCCGTACACAAAGAGTCAGTTGCTGCATAATAAAGCGCATCATCCAAAGCAACAGTTGAGAAGTCAGTTGTACCTAAATCAACCTGCAACTCTAATTGCTCGATGCCAAGCAACTCTTTCGACAAATGCTTCAAGCCTAAAGTGTGTTGCTTGATTCGGTGGCTGTCAATAAGTGCTGCAAGTGCCAACGTATCGTGAGATATTGGCAAGTCTATTCCTTCATACACCAAGATTCTGCTCCAATCGAACTTTGCATTGTGATAGATTAGCATCTTCTCATTCAATGCTTTCAAAATTAAAACATAGTCTTCCTTTGCGCAGTTCCTGTCAAGAACGTGCCCTACAGGAACATAGAAAGCAGTATTGCTGTCTGCGAAAGAGAAGCCTACAAGTTTGTCATATAATGCCGACAGACCTGTTGTCTCTATGTCGAAAGCGAGTAGATTCTTCTTGCTTATCCATTCTAAAGCGGCTAAGACCTCGTCATGTGTTACCGCAAGTCTGAGGTCTGCCTGTCTTAAAAATGTAGTGTCCTTTGAAGTTACATCAAGGACACCGAACATTGATTGTTGTGCCATAGTTATTTAATGTCTTTACCGTCACCTAATAGAAGCACACCTTTACCAATAAGTAAGGCCCGCTCCTGTTCTATTTCTAAGAATAGCTGTGATAGTGCCTCAGCATTGGTGCATCTTGTGTACTTACCTCCACCAAGTTCTGCTACTTGTATGAGAAATTCCTCGTCAAGACCGCAAGGACAAGAATCTACATCGCTATAGTTCTTATTGCCTATACCAACAGTGTCAGTAACCAAGCCGTATTCTTCGTATGCTCTTTGCACAGCTTCGAGCACATAAGGCTTGCTGTCGGGATATCCATCAGAAAGAATGACGAGGCGAAGAAAAGCAGTAGGATAATTCTCAGACATCTTTATTGCCTGCTCAACCGCTTCTGCCATTGGAGTGCTTCCTCCACACGTTATTTTGCATACTTTGTTAGCCATTACTTGGTAGTTTGTATTGTAAGGCTCGTACACTGTATGCGCACCTCCTTTTCCGAAAGTGATTACGCCTACTCTATCCTTAGCACCATTGCTTGAAGCTTTTACTCTCTGGTTTGCATACTTTGCAGCTGCATCACACATAGCTTGAAACTTACTGTCTTGATGCCTCCAATTCTCTTCTGGATAGTCTCTCAAATCGAAACCCGAACACATCGAGCCGGAACAGTCGAGTAAAAAGATGGTTATTTCCTCGCCCATGATGCAAGTCTGGCCTTCTACCAAACTGCTTTTAACTTGTTGAATGTTGCCCATACTTCTAACTTATTCTTGAATCTCTTTCCTTAATGAAATCGCTAACAAAAGAAAGTGCATCCATGTACTTCTTTGATTCTGCCAAGTCCTGGCAAATATCAGGATGATACTTTATTGCTATTTTACGTTTAAGCTTTCTAAACTCTTCCTGCGTCAATGTTGCAGTTACTCCAAGTATAGTGAAAGCATCTTCTTGAACTGCACGAGCCTGTTGTAAAGTTGCTCTTGCCTTTGCATAAGCCTTTCTTTGATTGATGAACTCTTCTCTTGAAGCCTTAACTATATCTTCGAGAATGTAGAGCGTATCACTGCTTGTGTATTGGAATCTCTCTTCTTTCGGAACGTATCTTTGAGAAAGTATTCCATTCTGCCAAAACTTCTCAGAGTTTAGAACAAGAACTTGCTTACCGGAGCGTCCAATATTAGTTATTTGCCCATAATAGGCCTTCTGAACGGCGCTATCCGTTTTGCCATTTCTGACAAACAGTATCTTCTGTAAAGGACGCAAGTGTAAGAAAGTTGCTCTTTGTCCTCTGCTCATATACTCACTTAGAAACTCTCTTGCCATAACGCTTCAAATCATAAGTTGTTGATAAATGTGATTCTCTAAGCACTGTCTGCATCTTCCTTACCAAAGAATAGACGAACTCCTGGCTTGTCTGGAAGCGCTGAGCTATCTCCTTAACGTCTAAATCCTCGCGTTCGATATACCGGAACACTTGCAACATTGAACGAGGGATTTGCTCTCCTTTCCATTCTCCATAAGAGTGTTCTTTGTATCTTGGCTTTGCGAGGATTCTTTCAATAGATTGGACTAAGAAGTCGTAGGAAACATCGTTGCTTGTATCGTAGTTTGTCATTACATCGATTCTTTCTACATCGACAGTGCCAGGAACATAAGAACCTTTGTCGTCTTCTGTTACTGTTACTAAGCGTCTTGCACCTTCTATCGCTAACCCACCAACGGTGTGTGAACGATGATGCTTGATGCAGCAAAGATTTGCTACGAACTTGTAGATGTAAGTAGAGAATGAGCCTCCTAAAGCAGGATTCCACTTTGCGAGGTAATCTCTTTTAACCATGAAGTAAAACACATCGCCTAATGTATCTTCAATAGGCTCATTTAGGTGGAAGTTGAAGATGATGTATCTTATCTTCTCTTGCCATTCGCTCTTAAAGAGCTCTTCGGGCGTCTTTGGGTAGGTTGCCATATCTTTGAAAATTTTACTAAGTTTTAATTTGTAGTACAAAGGTACGAAAAAATCGGGAAACTACAAAATTTTTGCCTAAAATTTTCACAAAATTTTTCTATATAAAGTCTTCCTTTGTCTTCAATACGAAAGCATCAAACTCCTTGAAGTTCCTGTCTATAAGATACTTCAATGGAATTGCGAAATCTATTGTTCCTTGCTTGACATCTAAATCTATTTTCTCTAAACGTACAAGGAACATAGATAAGACTTTGAAGTCAAACCTGTCCTTTACCTTATGATATTTTCTATCTGCTTCCGGAGATTCTTCGTCAAGATAAATGTTCTTCAACAAAGTTTTTAAGACGAATACTACGAAACCGAATATCTTCGATTGCTGAGAACCGAAGTTCTGCAAATCATAGAATGTCTGCAATGCAAGAGCCGAATCTTTATTTGCGAAAGCAGTTAAGAAAGAATCCAACTTAGAACTTATGTTTCCTTCTTCAAGAAGTTCTATTGTAGAACGATTCTTGTTAGGCAAGAAAGACAGCTTGAATAGCTCGTTGTTGATTGCTGACAAATCGTTGTCGACGAAGTTCATAAACTTGTGTACGTCTGCAGCATCGAACTCTAAATTATATTCCTTTGCTTTTTGCTTGATGTAGTTAGTCAAGTTCCTGCCCCATAACTTCTTGCAATCGACTTCGAGTTCTGCATCCTTTAATTCGTTATTGCAAGAAACTATGCACGTTGTCTTCGGCTTTCCTTTGAGGTACTTTGACGCTCCTTCCGTGAATATGATTAACTTCATCTTCGACATCGGTAACTCACGAACAAGTGTAAGAATCTCAGCTTCGCTTTCATCAGTAATTAAAGCGTAGTCGAAATCCTCAAACCCAGGTTCTATATAGTATTCCTTTATTGCTGCAAGCGCTTCTTTGATAAGAAGTTGTTCGTTGCCAATTATGTTAATTGTCGTTGGATTCTTCTCACGAAGCAGCTTCTTTAAGTCTTTTGTATTCATTTCGTAGAAACATTGCGTGTGAAAACATTACTAAGAACGGAGTTGCATAAGCTTCTATCTTTGCTTGCTTTTCAGAAACGTGCTTTTGGAACTCTAAACTATCATCAAAGTGTCGAATTGTCTGGAAGTAGAACTTCGGAGTTGTTGATTGAATAACATCTTCGATAGCTGAAAGAAGTTTTTCTTCCTGGCACTTCTGCAGTTGCTTAAACTGCGCCTTTACCTTCTTCGCCTTTGCCTCTAATTCGGCAAAGTTATCAGACAAGCAAACCTTTATGTCGTCGGCAATTTGCAACCTATGCTTCGAGTCTTTGATTCCTTTGCTCCATAGAATTTCTCTTTTCTCTTCTTGTGTGTACTGGCGGAGATTGAAGATAAAAGACCTGGAGATAATCGTGTCGAGCAAAGCTTCCCTTGAAGAAGCCGTAAGAATAATGGTTGTTCGTTCCAACGGCTCTTCTATTGTCTTTAGCAAAGCATTTGTTGCCAGCTGCGGTATTTTGTCAAAGTCGTCGAAGACAACGACATTGTGATTACCGCTAAAAGGTGCTTTCTCACAAGCAATTAAGAAGTCCTCAACCTTGTCTTTGAACTCTCCTTTTGAGCCTTGGAAGAACTGCAAATTAGGATTAGTCTTTTTGCTATTTCCTAATATCTTCTCTGCGAACTTCAGTGCAATAAACGTCTTGCCGCTATCCTTTGCTCCGAGAATAAGGAACGTACGATTAAGCCTCCCAGCCGAGATTATTTTCTCGAACTGGGAGACTTCCTCTGAGTGAATTAGAGTGTATTGCATGCAGTTGCTTCGATATAGTTCTTACAATCAATGTCGTCTAAGAACGAAGCCGGAACTTCCTTCGGCAGAACATTGCCCCAACCTGTAAACGGCTCTGGCTTCCATCCTTCTGGAGCAACGAACTCTTCTTGCTCGTCTTCACTCCAAGAGCGGCCATAAGTGATGTCAGCCTTGATTTCGCACCAATTATCAGGAGTTGGAATTGTCATTGCAGTCTTGATATCGAGAAGAACTTCCTGCAAGACATCGTTACGAACATAGAAGTCCATTTCATCATGAACAGTTGCAACATACTCGATTGCACGTCCCCACTTCTTCAGTACATTGTACGTCACGCGGAGCATTGCAATTTTCAGCAAGTCGGCAGCAGTACCTTGTATAGAAGTATTATAAGACATGCGGAGCAACTTATCGTGCTGAGCCTGTGGAATGTTGTCGAAGTCGAACAGACGACGGCGACCAAAGAATGTAGTCGTATAATGGTTCTGCAGAGCCATCATCTTGACTTGGTTGATGTAAGCAACAAGGCTCGGCATTCGTGAGAAGTAATACTCCATTTTCGTTGCAGCCTCGTCCTCCGTACAACCAAGCTTCGCAGACAAGCCTTTAGCAGACATTCCATAAGAAAGACCGAAGTTCATCGTCTTGCCAAGGGCACGCTCGTCTTTGCTGATATCAGCCACTGGCTTGTCTAGCATAATGTGGGCGGTGAATGTATGGGCATCGACTCCTTTGTTGAAGGAATCAATCATATACTGGTCTTGTGACAAGCAAGCCTGGACACGATACTCAATTTGCGAGTAGTCACACTTGACGAACGTGTAGCCTTCAGGAGCAATAAAGGCAGAACGCATATCAATTTTGCGACCGTCCTTTGCCTTCGAGACATTCTGCAAGTTCAGACCACGCTTGATTCCGTTGTGGTCTTCCTCTCCGGAGGAAGTGAATCGACCTGACACTGCACCATAATTGTCGAAACGAGTAACAATGCGGTTGTTCTCGTCTACACCAGCGGTAATCTTCTCCAACGTAGAAGTAAGCATACGGCTGTCACAGCGCCACATCAAAATCTTCTCTACGATTGGGTTCATTTCAGCGAGTTCTTCGAGAACTTCCTTAGATGTGCTCGGAGCTCCTGTCTTCTTAGAACGCTCCAATACAGGAAGTCCTAAGTTTCCTTCGCTGACATGACCGAAGAGATACTCAGCAAGTTGCTTCGGACTATTGAGAGCAATTGTGCGGTTGGCAGCAATCATGATTTCTCTGTAGTTCTGGTCAACAGCTTCCTTGTAATCGATGATTGCAGCCTGCAACTTAGGAATATCGACGAGCATACCGGTGAGGTTGAGCTTTGTGACGATTGGTGTCAGAGCATTCTCAATCTTCACGATATTTCTCATAGAAGCAACCTTTGGGAGCAGAATCCAGAAGAGCTGCAATGTGTAGTCAGCATCGTCACAAGCATAACTTGACAGTTCCGGGTCGTCAGCGCTGATGTGTGTCATGTTCATTCCTGCCTTTGCCCAAGAAACACCGAACTTCTCTTTCATCAATGTCTCGAAATGCTTCTGCTCAGCAGACATATACTTCTTCGACAGGTCTTTGAGACCTTTTGGCTCTGACAGCAAAGAAGCCATGCCCATTGTGTCAGCGAAGACACGGAGGTTGACTCCGAAAGTGCAGATTACCATTGCTTTGTCGAACAGTGCGTTGTGCATTACAATACGCATGTTCTTGATGGCTTCCAAGAAAGCCTTTGCACGTTCAAAAGGAACATTTGTTCCTGTCTTGTGGAACACTGGAATGTAAAATGCTTTTCCTTCCTCATAAGAGATTGAAAAGCCGGCAACCTTATCGAACTTCGGTGACAGACCTTCGGTCTCTGTATCGAAGCTGATGATTGGATTTGTCTGCAAAAGCCCTGCCTGTATTTTGTCAAGTTGCTCCGCAGAATGAATTGTTTTGTACATACTCTAATTCGTTAAGTTAAAAATTCTTCTGTTTTCTAAGTACAAAGGTATGAAAAATCTGGCAAACTGCAAAATTTTTGCCTAAAATTTTCACTAAATTTACTATAACTTGTCTAAGTCGTCGCCTTCGATTAAGTTCATTGTTACTTGCGGAACCTGCAGAACTTCGAGATTCTCTAGCTGCCTGCAGAACTCAGAAGACGGGACGAACTTGCAAGTATTCCTTGCAGCGATAACTGTTGCTTCCTTTGTCTGGAAGTTATAGCCAGGACGTGCTTGCTTGCTGTGCTTCTTGAAGACACCGAGGTGTCTCATGTTCACAATCTTATCTTCACAAACAGCGTTGCGAATCAACTTGCACACTGCCGTAACAACATTATAAGCTTCGTCTTCCGTCATTGTTGTCAATCCTTGCAGCTGTGATGCAATAGTCCTTGACGTGACAAACTGACGTTGCTTATAATAACGCTTAGGTTGCTTCTTCTCGGTCTGCACACCTACTGGCAGACCGAGACTATCTTTCTTGTTTTTCTTTAACTTAGGCATACTCTCCAAAGAATTGTTGTTCTGTCATGACCTTTACTCCCAAAGCAGCCGCTTTCTTCGCCTTCGTGCTTGAAGACGCTTGGTTGCAGATAAGGATTGAAGTGTTCTTAGATACAGATGTTGCGAACTTGCCACTATTGTCCTGTACGTGCTTTGCAAAAGCATCCCTTGACATTGTCGTCAGAGAACCTGTAACTGCAATAGCAAGTCCAGCATACTTCTGTGACTGTTGCTCAGCAGGGGCTTCGATGCTGATGTGCTGAAGCAAAGCATCTATGAAGTCACTTGCATTGCTAAGTCCGTCATAGATATAGCCAGCCGACTTGTCACCAAGACGCTCGACTTTGTTCAGAAGCATTGCGTAGGTTGCTGAGCGCAACTTGTCGAGTGTCTTGAAAGCAAAAGCAAGTTCTTTTGCAGTACCTATCCCTAATGTCGGAATGCACAAAGCTGTCAAGAACTGCGCAAGACTGAAAGAAGTCTTCTTGTGTATTTCTGCGTACACTTTTTCAGCCATACCATAACCTAAACCTGCTTTGCGCAAGTCTTCTTTAGATAAGATGAAAAGCTTGTCGATTGATGGAAGTATTGGAGCGATAAGCTGGCAATTTGCAGGTCCGAAGTAGTCCATATCGAGTGCTTTGCAGAACAATTCAAGTCTGCGTGCCAACTTGCCTGTGCAGTTCTCGTTGACACAAGTAGTGTGAGTGTAGTCAGAGCTAAACTTCAATGGCTCTCCGCAAATCGGGCATTTGTCGATGCAAGAGAACAATATCTGCTCCTTTGTAGCGAACTTGCCTGGATTGCCGATGATGCGTGGAATAACTTCTCCGCTACGAATGATTGTTGCTTTCAGACCTTTCATCAAGCCTAAGTCTAACATGAACTTGATATTGTGCAGGCTTGCACGACTAATGTTGGCTCCTGCAAGCATAACAGGGTCGAAGATGGCGATTGGAGTGACTTCTCCTGTGCTTCCGACAGACCATTCGATATCCTTGATTTCGATAACAGCTTCTTCTGCAGCGAACTTGAAAGCAGCAGCGCCTTTCGGGTGGTGTGAAGTCCAACCACATTCTTCGAAGTCTTCGTTGCTGTCAATGCGGAAGATAATGCCGTCGATTGGATAGACTCCTTCGTCACGGCGTTCCTTGTATTTCTCGAAGTCTTCAATAATGTACTTTACATCGACTTTGTTCTGGGCAGAGCCGTAATACATGGATTGATTCAAGACTACATTGAAGCCCAATTCTTTGACGAAAGTCATGTCGTTTGTCCATGTATTCTCGTCGTACTGGTGCCACGGGTCTTTCTCTCTGCTGCCGTTCTTGTCAATAAGTCCCCAAGAAACGAAGTCTATGAGGCTAATCTTTGCAGCAGGAGATTTGTCAGCCGAGATAATGCCGACAACTGAATTGCGCGGATGTGTTGGCTCTGTCTCTCCGTTCTTCTCACACATTGCCTTCAGTTTCTCGAAGTTCTTCCAGCTCATAACCAATTCACCGCGAATCTCGCCAGTGAAAGGAATATTCAAAGACTCTGGAACTAATGAAGCCAATTTCTTTGTATAATCTACGCCGATTGCTCCGTCTCCGCGAGACACGATGTGCGTGAGCTTGCCTTCCTTATAATGGACTGATGCCGACATTCCGTCGAGCTTTGCAGAAACGGCTAAATCCTCCCAGCCATTATTCTTCAAGAAGTTCAAGAAAGACATAAGCTCGTCTTCCGTCAGGCACTTCTGCTGTGATAGCATCGGGATTTGGTGCTTGAACTCAGCATTTGCAGTTTTCAATCCGACTTCATTAAAGTAAGGATTGTTTGGGTCGATAAGACGAAGCCGTTCTTCCATTTGGTCGAACTGCTTGTCTGTCAAGAAAGGTTTGCCTAAGCGATATGCTTCATTTGCTTGGCGAAGTCTTCCTGCTAATTGTTCCGGTGTTACGTTTAATTCACTCATAATTTTTGAATGATGTTTTTGAAATAAGTTCTCCGAAATTTTATAACAAGTTCCACAAAGTTTTTCAAGAAAATAAAGATTGCCACAAGATATAGCCATTTTGCTATCAGAAATTAGCCACAATCGATTTTCTATGCCTGTCCCTTATAATTACACGTTGGCTGTACTAAAGCCTTCCAAATCGCTAAATTTTAGCGGTTTATTCTGAAACCTTTAGAATCTGCCCAGCTTCTTATCTCCGGAACTTGCGAAAGTTCTTTCATTATTAACGTAAACGCATGTGGCTGCATGTGTAATGTCTGCTTTATCTCCGTTGCAGAAAGACCTTGGTATAGAAGAGAAAAGACTAAAGAATGGCTATGAGGCATTTGAACGAAGCCTTCGTAGTCTAATAAATTATCTGTGACACAGATAAAGTGGAGAGAATTGTCGTAGATTGTATAAAGTGTTGGCTTGAAGTTCTTGTCGAGCAGTTTTAGAATTGTATTGTATTCCTGCACATCGTCTAATCTCTCGTCTGTCGTTCCTACTCTCGTCAGCACACTAAAACTTGTAGCCTCAGAGCCTCGTTCTATTGACTCGGCCTGGGCTACACTCGACATTCCGCGCTTGAAAGCGTGACAGAATAAGTTGTATATGAATCCTGACAGATAAACGTGTATTGGACGTGTATAGTCGTAACGCTCCAAATACTTTGTCCTCAGCAGCTGATAAACAGCTTCTTGGAACATATCCTCTACTGGAGTTCCTAAAACTTCTGCGTTGAACTTGCGTCCATAGAAATCTACGAGCTTCTGAATGCGTGGTAGGCAATCGTCAATAGAAATGCCTACCTTCTTGTCTGGTATTTTCTCTAAGTTGTCTTTAAGTTGCTTCATCGTCGAACATATTTTGTGAGAAGAAGCCACCTGAAAGATATGCCTTTAGGTTGCAGGTCTTAAAAAGACAATTAGAACATTTGTTCGTTCCGCATACTTTGTCTGCAATGCTTAGGTGAGCAGCTCTCAGCTTTTGTAATTTTATTACTTCTTTTGCACATTCGCTGCCAAACGTAAAGCCGTCTATTCTGATGTTATCAGTGCATGGCTTCTTACAGCGATTGCATACGAACCTTCTAACTACTCTACTCATAAGCGTTGTTCTTTTCAAGTAACTTACTCAGCAACTGCGTCTTTTGTTCAGAAGTGTCGAACTCAGAAGCTTCCAGCAAAAGCATTACTTCATAAGCTTGTGCTGCGTTCTTATAGAACTCTAAATTCTGTACTTTGTCTTGCTCTTTGAAAATCTTTATGTTCAGAGGTATCTCTTCTTCGATAGACTTTTCTTCTGCAAGTGACTTTGCTAAATTGGCGAAAGACTTTGCCAAACTTGTCACTCTAATGTGTAGCACACTCTTCGCATACTCTATTGCTGCCTTGTTGTCATTATTCAACATTGCACGTAGAAAATTGAACGTACCGCCAGCAGAGTGACAGCTGCCAAAACAATTCATGGTGTTCGTGCGAGGATAATAACGAAAGGACGGAGTGTTGTTTGTATGCAAGTGCCCAGGGAACGGACATATCATATTCTGGTCAGGCTCTATCTTAACACCAAACCGGAGTGCGACCTCCGGTATTGGTATATTATCGACCTGCTTTGCAATTCGTTGTTCAAGTGGAGTAAGTGCCATATCAGTTATTTTATTAGCGTTCCCAATAGCAATCTACTTGCCTGTCAGAACAATCCCATATATCATTGATTTCTTTATTGTCTACGATAGTCATGTGTCTTTTGATTTGAACCATATACACTTTTCCTTCTTTGGCGACTTCATCACAGAACCTGCCTACAGTCAATGTCTTATCACTAACCTTATGCCGACTGAAACCTTGTTCAGACAAGTAGATATAATACTTGCTTCTGTAATTCCAATCGACGAGGCATCTGTCCGCACACCACTCCACTATATCGTGAAATGCTTTTCTCCAAGTCACACCTAAGAAATATGATAATGCTCTGACGAGACAATCGTTGGTATGCAGCTGCTTAGGATTTGCATTGTAATAAACGAACCTTGACATAATAATTAACCTAAATTTCCTATTAGTGAACTTTCCGGACGAACGAATAAGTGGAATAATTCTCCTGCATCGCCGTCTCTGCATTTCAGTATCTTTACTGCACACTCATTCTTTGCTCGAAGCTCTTCGTTGAACAAGACTCCTATCATCAAGTCGGAGGACTTGCCTGCTTCGCTGGTGTGGGCTGCATCACGTACAGTGTAGAACTTATCATTATCATCTTTCACTTCCTCTCTCGCTTGCTGAGAAGCTTGGTGTAGGTCAATAATTGGAATGCCTCTTCCATTATCGAAAGTGAGAGCCAATTCTTTTGATTCTATAAGGAGGGACTCCACCTCTTCCCTGCGTGATTGTCTACGTCTTGTTGAAGTCATAAGTTCTATATAGTCTATGACGCATAAATCGAGAGGATGATTCCTATTGACTTCTTCCATCTTCGTTGCTATGAAGTCTAACGTTGCTCCTTGTGTCATTTGCACGATATTCAAATATCCATAAGCCGGGTTATGGGCGAAATCGTCCATTGCCTCCAAGTACTGCTTCTCTTCTTCCTCTGTAAGCTTACCGTCTCGTATTTTATTGCTATCTAAGCCCATGCTGCCAAACCTGGGGTCGCAAGAATGTCTTGCATAGAACCTGCGAGCATAAGTTTTGCGGGCTGTCTCTGCTGTAAACACGATTACGTTCTTGCCTTTAATGAAGTTATTATAACTCACGTTCATGGCAAGCGTAGACTTTAACTCTGCAGTAGCCGCAATTATCAAGATGAGGTCACCGTTCTTTAGCATGCCTGCTCTTTCGTCTATCTTCGTGTAGCCTGTCTCGATAACTCCTTCTTGGGTGAGTCCATTCTTGCGCGCATCATAATCCGACAAAGCTTCACGAATTGATTCGTCTGAGCTGATGTCTCCTTCGACAACTCCTGTATTCTCTTTCTGAAACGGATTGTTGAATATGAGGTCTCGAAGTTGCAGCAATGCGCCTTCATTTCCTTCATAAACTAATTTCGTACTTGGGTCTGTGTAGCCGGATTCCAAAGCAGCTGCTGCCGTAGTAAGCTTCTCTGCAATCAGCCTTCTTTCGTTGTACTCATTGTAGTCCTCTACAAGTAGTTTGGCTGCCGCATACGAAGACTCGACTCTTTGAGCATCTTTGAATAAGCCGAGAGCCTGTGCTTTATCTCCTTGCTCTAAGTTAGACTTCTTTAGCAGCAAGACGAAGATTTGTTCAGTTTGTATGCAAGTTGAGTTTGTCCTATAAAACGCTAAAGACACCTTTATGCACCATTCTTCTGCCACAGTCGGCTCTACGAGCTTTGTCGAAATTAAAAGTCGTACAGCACTTGTAGAATTAGCAACCTCGTCCTTAGACTGGTCGCTTGGGAATATGTGTTTTATTATTTCTGATAATTTGCTCATGATAAGCTGTGTATTTTGAAGTTCGGAGTTTCAAAGAAATCTTTACAAGCCTCTCCTGGAGCTAAGCAGATAAGCGTTGGCTTGTTGTCTAATTCTCTGCTCTCCAAAAGGTCTGTAAGCACCAAAGGCAAAGCCTTTGAAGCAAGGGGCTTGACGTCTAAAATCAGCAAATGCGGATTGTCTCTCGAAGCTCTGTAAGCATCCTTGTCGTCGAAGAAGTTCCTTGTTGTGTCCTCGAAATGCTCGAACTTGAAAGTTCTTTTGCCTATTGACTTTGCTACGCATGTTGCATATTGAGACGTCTGCAACCATTTACCTCTAATAATATGCGTCTTTGAAGTTGTTTCCTTCTCGCATATTTTCTGTGCATACTTCTTGCAGAAAGTCTTTACCTCGCCTTCTGGCAGGTCTTCCCATGTCGAATCCTTCCACTTGCGAGGTATTCCTTGAAACTCGATTTGCCTGTACGGGCAATCAGTATAAACATTAGTTATTGCATCGTAGATATGGTTGTTGTGACAACGACCCATATCCGGACATAAGTTGCAATCCATTAAATCAATGTTTTAATAAATTCGTCAGACTCTAAGTTAAAATTAGCAAACGTATCGTCCTCTAGCAGCTTATCGAAAGTCTCTGCACGATTCCGTAACGTCTCGAATATCTTGTATTCAATGCTGTCTTCTATAAGCAGAAAGTAGTAGTTCAGGATTGGCGATTCTTGTCCTACTCTGTCAGTTCTACCCTGTATCTGCACTATCGATGATACTGTAGAAGGCAAGTCGAAGAAGATAGTATTGTGCGCTACTTGCAAATTCAAGCCTCGTTCAGCAATAGACGTAGCTATCAGAAATCTTGTGCCTCCGCTCACGAAAGCTTGTATAGCAGCTTCCTGCTCATTCTTGTTCATATCTCCGTTCAGTGCGAAAGCAGAATTTGCGCCATACTTCTTATTTAACTTCTCTGCAAGTTTGACGCCGAAACGCTTAAACTGGGCGAAGCAGAATATCTTTTCTTCTCCTGCAAGTTCTGTGTCTAGCAAATGCATAAAGCCATCTGTTTTTGGACTTACGTCAGGGCTGAAGTTGATGTCGTCCACCAGCCAAGGCATGTCTAAGGTTTGCTTGAAGTAGAGATAACGTGTCAAGCTATTTCCTTCAACTTCTTGCAGTATTTCGCCTCTGGCTATTGAGAACATTTCTTTGCTCAATCGCTTAATGAGCTTTTGCTGCTCTTTGTTAGCCGGATAGACGTGATAGAATACATTTTTCTGCTTTTCTGTAAAGTCAGCAGCGATGTCTTTCCTCGTCCTTCTGATGTAGTGACTTCCATAAAGTTGCTTGACTAAAGCCATGTCTTTAATTCCTGTCACTTCGACTAATTTCTTCGGAGGCACTCCATAACCTTGCCAAATCTTCTTTTCTTCAGTTGAGCAGCACTTTTCTATAAAGTCGGATTTGTTCAATGGGAATACTCCGATTGTCTTGAAGATTTTGTGGAACTGCACCGGAGAAGTTGTTACAGGAGTTGCTGTAAGAGCATATACATAGCGAAACAACTTCGAGAAATGAGTT
>DAIOXG010000006.1:0-35230 GCA_036758085.1 Prevotella sp.
TGTAGAATGGGTCATCGTCCGGCGGTTTTTCTTATGCCCAAAGCCGCCAATCCACAAAAGGAGTTTTCATATGTCCTATGATGTTTTCAAAGAACGGGTAAAAGGGCTTGTGAACCGTTCCGGTTCTGCGGTGAGGTTTTCTCACGAGGATGGGCGGCATATCGCCCGCTGTTCCGATGGCGTGACCATCATCGGAAATGTAGCTTGCCCGCGAGTTTTGGTCAAATGGGGAAGCGGTCATTCCGCTTACGCTACGATATAAGTTTTTTCGCATTGGTACGCCGTAGGCAAAAGGGAAATTGGCGGCGTTAAATGAGGTGGGGAGCCAGTGCGGTTGCCGTAATGCGGCTTATCGAGTTTTCGATAAACGGTCACAAGCCCGTGTAAACGCAGAGTGAGGAAAATCAAAAGCAGGAGGTTTCTGTATGGCTACATATACTGGGGTCGCGTATCCCCGTCAAAGGTCGAGAACAAGAAACCAGCGCCGCCGGAAACTTTTCGCCAGACAGAAGCTGATGGGCGTGGTTCTTCTTCTCATCACCATCGGAGTTTTCTGGATGGCATCCACAGGCACAACGTTTGAGGACAAGGACTGCACCGCAGCTTTGATTACTCTCCCGTTCGGTCTGTATCTGCTTTTCACGAGGCATATTGTAATCCAGTAATGCCTCGAAGTTTCAGCGCCTTTCACTACAACACCGTCGAAAACTTGCAATCATACAAAAGAGTTTTACTCAATGAAAAGTCTGAGGTTTCTTGAACGGGTTGAGTGTTAGCGTGGCTGAGCGATTTTCATTAGGAGGTCTGATAAATGTCAAACGCAGGAATCAAGTTATCTCCGAAGCACGGTCTTAATCCAACAATTCCGGTTTGCTTCTGGTGTGGCGAAGAGCGCAATGAGGTTGCACTTCTCGGTCACATTGGTGACGGTCGGAAGCACGAGGATTTTGAAGCGCCGATGCATATGGTTATCGACTATGAGCCGTGCGAAAAGTGCCGCGCAAAAATGGCGTTGGGCGTAACGCTGATGGAGGCTACCAGCAAGCCGAACAGCGTAGCCAAGGTCGAAATGCAGAAAGGCATTTATCCCACTGGTCGCTATGTCGTAATTAAGCGTGAAGCGGCGAGAAAAATGTTCGACAATATTGGCGGCAACGACAAAGCATTTGTCGATACCGAGCTTTTCAATCGGTTGGTCGAGCATGGTTAAACAGCTCGGTTTTCCGGGGTTCATCGAACTCCGGTGGTACGGGTATGGCGGAATCTATCTGATTGTCGGTCGGGTTTGGTTCACGCTAAAGCGAGGTTCGATGCCGTAAGGCTGGCACGGTACGATTCCGTGGGGTGGGTTTAATGGGATGTGAACCCTGTGCGCACAACCTGCCTAACGCTTAGACCCTGTATTGGTGAAGGTAAGTGAGGAGGCATCCAAAATCTGAAAGCCATTACGGGGCGTGCGGGACTACGAAAGTGTTCAAGTGGAGGAAATGCTGCCACCGCGTGGGAGTTGAAAAACAAACATGAAAGTGCATCCTTGGAAGGCTGGAGTTGAAAATAGTTTTTCGGAGTCGCGCCCGAACCTATTGAGGTAAAACCTTCTCCCATAAAAAATTGCGGGAGGTGTGAGACATGAGTTATGGGAATTACGAGTTCCGATATGTCCGAGGGCATATTGAAGTTTTTCTCAATGGTGTCTTTCAGTTTTCCGCTGACACCGTAAGCGAAGCGCAAGAGGAATTACAAGACTTCGCAAGTTAACAGAGGAATGGAGGGTTCCTTAGATGAGCAGCAAAATGAATCAGATACCGTTCCTCAGTTCTTACGAGGATGTACGGGCAGAAATGAACAGAGATTTGCAGTACAGATTGAACAGCCGTACTGCGCAGACTTCTCTTGGACGCCCGCTTTACTATCGCATCAATGTTCAGATGATTACGACGCAGGAGTGTCCATTCCATTGCCCGTTTTGCTTGGAGCGGCAGAACCCGATGTCTGGGGACAATGACTTTGACGCACAAATCGAAGCGCTAAAGCGGGTTTTAGCCGAACACCCCGATGCCCGACTGTCAATCACTGGCGGCGAGCCGGGTTTGTATCCTGAGCATATCGCACACATCGTGCAGACCTATAAGGATAATGGCAACAACGTGTTTTGCTCTATCAACACCACAGGCTTTAACACAGAGTTGAATGGACTGGCGCACATCAATCTTTCTCGCAACGATTATGTTGGAGCAGACCCAGTCGATTATCCGGGATGCACTGTGCAAACGGTGATTGAGAATCCTACGCTTGCTTTCATCAAAGAGTATATGAGACTGGAAGCGAGCAGCTTTTCGTTCCGCTTCTTGAGTGGTCTCGAAAAGAAAGACTATTCGGTGGATGTTTGGAACGATTTGCAGAACGACCCGGAAATTGATGTTCACACATTCCGCATCGGAGATTTCTTCGTCTATGCAACCTTTGATTATGCAGGAAAACACGCCCGTGTAACGCTGGGCGATATGTGGCAGCAACGCCATAATGACTATGGGGATGGTTACTCCAACATCATCATCCATCCTGATGGTCGTATCACAACAAACTGGAAGTGAGGGTGGTTTCGATAAACAAGGAAGACATGGTTAGCGAACTTGCACAGAGAGCGGGAATGACCAAGGTGAGTGCAGAAGTCGCACTCGAAGCGGTTATCAGTATCATTTCTGATGCGCTCGTATCTGGCGACAAAGTCCAGCTCGTCGGTTTCGGAACCTTTGAGAGTAAGGAACGAGCGGCAAGAGTCGGACGCAATCCGAGGGTAAACATTCCGGTGAATATCCCTGCCAAGCGTGTTCCGGTGTTTAAGCCGGGTTCTACCCTGAAATCTGCTGTTGCAAACAGCAAGTGATTTTCAAATTTCAAAGATTAGGAGAGTAAATCAATGACTACTGAAAAGATGACCGTCCATAAGGCGCTCTGTGAGCTGAAGACGCTCGACGCTCGTATTCAGAAGAGCATCCAGCAGGGCACGTTCGTTTTTGCAAATAAGCACAGCAACAACAAGGTTGCTGGTGTTAGCATCGGCACTTATAGCGAAGAAATTCGTGCTGCATATCAGTCGGCAAAAGACCTGCAGGCTATAATGGCGGTTCAAGACCGGCTCTCGGCGCCAGTGGGAACGATGTTCATTCCTTGAGTATCGGAGCGCAAGGCTTATTGATGCAATCCGAAGCATTGAGGTATTAGTGTGGGGAACATCAAACGGCGGAGTTGACTTGGGTTTTATGCCGTAAAGTATGGGGATATAGCTCAGTTGGGAGAGCATCTGCTTTGCAAGCAGAGGGTCGCCGGTTCGAGTCCGGCTATCTCCACCACCTCATAAAAGAAGGAATAACCAATGGAACGAGTATGGCTTTGGCAAGGAGGGGGTAAACGTGGAGCGTGGTGACTTCATATCAGGCGAAGCGTGGTGCAAATACAAATTTGAGCGCGAAAGCAAAAAAGAAGAAATTAAGCGACTCCAAAGAAAGGTTGAGCGAGCAAACAAAAACCTCCACAACCGAATAGTGTATGACAACATTGTGCTAACCGTCTTGAGTGTGACGACAATTGCAGTATTAGCTGGCTGGATATAAGAAATATGCAGGATTGGTGGAATTGGCAGACACGGCGGATTCAAGTCCCGCTGCCATCGGCGTAAGAGTTCAAGTCTCTTATCCTGCACCATGCAGTTTTGCCATGCGCGTGTCCTTCGTTCATTTGTAAGTTCCTTTCTTCGTACCTGCATCAAGATAAACACCTCCATCAAATATTCACCTCCATCTTTTGCGGGCAAAACTGTTTGTGGAACTCAAGCGTGTCCACCTTTCTGGGCATACCGTAATAGCCGGTCAATATACTTCCGTAGCTCAGTTGGTAGAGCACGGCACTTTTAATGCTGGGGTCACGAGTTCGAGCCTCGTCGGGAGTACCAAAGTCAAATATATAAGGAGGTTCCTTATGGGAGTTCATATTCATATCCCCGCTGATGCAGTATGGGGGTTTTTTCAAGCAAGCAGAAAACGTTTGAACAAAGAAATGGTTCTCATCGCTGAGAACACCGACACGGAGTACGCCGTGTATCTTACCGAGGAAAACGACCTCCCAGTTTTGGCTGTTGCAAAGGGCAACGAAAAAATTGAGTACAAAGAACCTTGCGTGAGTGAGGAGGACTGTACAGCGGTGTCGAAGAAATTCTACACACGCTATCTCTTTCCTGTTGTGATTACAGACAACAAGTATGTTCCGGGAGATAATCCAGATGGCGGCAAAGAAGAAAGTGATGAAACATGGATGGACATAGAGGATGCTATGTATGAGCGAGATGATGAACTCCGTTTGGCTATGGCAGATTTCCTCGCAATCGCGCTGCAGGAGGGTGACAACGACGGAACAAATATCTTAGAAGCGTATGGCTATAAAGCTGTCGATGAAATCCTTGATGGATTTTTGAAAGAGCTTTCAGAAGATTACGGTTTCCATATCTATCGACCGATGATTATAACGGAAAAAGAAAGCGGCTGTGAAGTCTTTACAGAGTTTCCGTATGATGAATATGACATCGACGGCGTGGACGAACCGGAAGATGAAGAAGATGAAACTGAGACGGGCGAATGACCCGTCTCTTTTTATTTGGGGAGTTGACCGAGTGGCTTATGGTGGCGGTCTTGAAAACCGTTGACGGTGAAAGCCGTCCGTGGGTTCGAATCCTACACTCCCCGCCAACTAAATGATAATGGATGGAGGTAGCATATGCCTGAATGTTTGGATAATATGCCGTGGCGTTCGCTGAAGGGGCTTGGGGATATGGCACCCGACTTCCTTAGATTGGGAGATTTCAAAAACGTCAGATTAAAAGACGATACACTGGTTCAGTTCCGTATCATTGGATTCAAACACGATGTTACAAAAAGTGGTCGTATCCTCCCACTGACTTGGGAGATGGTTGACTGCCTTCCAAACCGGCATCGTTGGAATAGCAACGACACGAACAGAGGCTCTTGGGGTGCAACAGAGTTGTTCCATAAGATGAACGACGAAGATGGCGTAATTTACCAGCTCATGCCAGACGAGATTCTTGAGGTGGTCGAACCAGTAATCAAGCTTACTGCAAACACCTATGACGGAGCGAACGAATTGCTCGAAACGGAGTGCAAGTTTTGGATTAAGTCCGAAAAAGAAACCTTTGGACGGAACATCTATTCGGCACCGGGCGAAGGTCATTGGTACGAATATTACCGGCAAGAAGATGTCCCTTGGGGCAAGAAGCGTAATGGTTCCGCTGAGTACACTATGCTGCGTTCTCCTTGTTACGTCAGCAGCGGCTACTTCTGCTTTGTGAACGCGAACGGCACCGCGAACTATGACGACGCAAGGAATTCCTATGGCGTCGCCCCGGCTTTCAGTTTCTAATCTGTGTATCAAAAGCATCAGCACCACGGAAGTGGTGCAAGATAAAACCATAACCACTGGGGCAGTTGCTTCAGTGGTTTTATGTCCACAATGGCTCCAACCTCCTCGTGGTGTGGGCGGATAGTCGTAAGACGAACTAATAGGGGTACATTTGAAATCAAGGAGTACATACACATGGCAAAAATCGTTATCGCAGGCGACGCAGTCGTCGTCACTTCCGCAATGAAGCTTGAGGACATCAAGACCATCGAGAAGTATCGTCCCAAGGAGCTCGTCCTGAAGGGCGGCGAGGATGGCAAGGAGCCCATCTTCGGTGTCGGCACCACTCATGGTGCAGGCAGTATCAACGCAGTTGGCGCATCCTTCGGCTCCGAGACCCGTGACGATGACAAGCTGGCGTGCATCACCCTGTTCCTCGACGGTGTTACCGGCGATGTGAAGGATTGGGTCGCTGACCGCCTTGGCGCTGCCATCATCAACCTCAACAAGCTCGAAGAGAAGCTCCCCACTGTTCTCGAAGAGATTGCGGCTGAGAAGGCAACCGTGATGAGCAACATCACTGTCGCTCAGTAAGAGACACTGCAACGGGGCGGCTATGCCGCCCCACCACCCAAAAAACAAAAAACGAATAAAAGGAGAATACATAATGATTAAGGTTACTGTTGGCAACAATGTTAAGCGTGAGGCTGTCATCATCGATGAGAATACCACCCTGCGCTCCTGCCTTGAGGCAAACGGCGTTGATTACACTCGTGGTGTCATGCACCTCGATGGTTCTTCTCTGAACCCCGGCGACCTCGATAAGACCTTCCAGCAGTTCGGCATTACCGAGAAGTGCTTCCTGCTGAATGTCGTTAAGGCGGACAACGCCTAAGTTTTAGATTAGAGCCGCCCTTCATGGGGCGGCTCTTTTCATGGGGAATTGGTGGAATTGGAAGACACAACAGATTTAAGTTCTGTTGGCGTATGCCGTATCGGTTCAAATCCGATATTCCCCACCAAGATAAAAATGAATTGAGGTGTTTCTGTGTTCAAGACAAGCATTACATCGACACCGTTTACGTCAGAGGCGGCTAATAGCTTTTTTCAGAACATTACCGGAAGCTATTTTGGCAATGACTGTTCGTTCCTTTCAACGCTTCGTGCACTGGTTGCACCTCGAATCAAAGACGAAAGTGTTTACCTGACTTTCGGTTCGACCAATTATGATGGGAACACTATCCGTAACGTTCCAGCAGAACGTGCGGTTAGTGCTATCTGTAGCAGTTATCAAATGAATGCCAGCGGTGCGCTCATAGTCCATAGCTTCAATGCTGACCAAAATAGCAATCTGGCTTGTATGCAGATTGTGGAGGACAAGTTTACTTCTATCTACCCAGAGTATCACCGTCTTGATAAGGTCAAAGCGTTTTATCGGAAGTCATTCAATGTTGATTGTTATATCAACCCTGACAAGAAGTCGGTGATTGTCTTCGTTGACAATCTTGATGTTAAGAAAATGCATTACCTTCAGGTATCTATTCTTGCATTCATGCCGTGGTACCTGAATCAGGATGATGGTTTGACAGAAGATGAGCTTGCATTGATGCAATCCTTGCGAGAAACAAATTCGGCAAACTATGAGAAGTACATTGCAAAGCTTGCCGAGGGATATGATTTCAGAACAGCGCGGATTCGTCAGTTGCTGGGTGATTTTGAAACCAGATATGAGCGCATCGAATGCGATACTGTTCGCAATGAAATCCAATCTATTGACATGGAGATTCAGCGACTCAATGATTCTATCGGCGCGTATCTGTCGCGCCGCAATGACAAGTGCATCAGATTGTTGGGACTTGAGCAAAGAATTGCAGAGGGCGGTGGAGATTCTGAAATCATGGATTATTTCCTCTGCAACAACAGACTTGTCCTGTCTCATGTTAGCAATACGGATATGTATTTCTCGGTTAAAGACTACCTTGAATACTTTGACAGAGATATGGCTGAGCGAGCAATCAACAATAGAAGCAGTTATGTGTATCGACCGGATGGTGGCAACGGTCACAATGCGGCAGCTTCAGAGAAAATGCAGAAGCTGATGCAGGAGATTTTCGTAAGTGAAAATCCTCGGCTTAGAATCCGCTTTTGCGCAGCATATAGATTCGACCTGAATGGTAGTGTTTCTGCGCAGACTGGTGATTTTTCTGATTACACATTTGATGGTTATATGCCTAATACGCATATTGACCGTTATCATTGCATGGGCAATTACAGCAGGACTATCAATGAACTGCTGAGAAAACGAAATTATATCGGTGCACTTGAGCAGTGTATTGCGTCCTGTAAGAGTCTGAACTTCGGCGACAGTGCAGTTATGGGCGAGTTTATGAGAACCATGTGGTCAAATAACACGGTCAGTCGTTGTATTGAGTTGCCAGATGGTCGCGTTGTAAAGCCGAACGAAGCAATTAGATGGCTTGATGAGCAGGAGGCAAAGGATGAGCAGACGGAGGAGGCGCAAAATGAGCAGACCAATTAAGTTGACGCAGGAACTCATTGATGAGTGCCGTCAAGATTTTGAGAAGGCTTTGTCACTTACAAAGCTCTCGGATGGAAAGCTTTCTTTTACCAAAGCGTTCTCATGTGGTGACAGAAAGGCAGTAGTTTACTTCAGCGCAGAGGCGTGGGCAAAGATGACGATGCTTATCAAAGAGTTCGATAAAGAGGTCGCATGGCATGGTGTCGCACGTCGAACTGAAGATGAATCGCTTGACGAGTATGTCATCGATGACATCGTTGTCTATCCGCAGGAGGTAACCGGCGCAACGGTTGAAATGGACACCGAGAAATATGCTCTGTGGATTCAGGAAAACATCGAAGATGAGCGTTTCAACCACATCTATATGCAGGGACATTCCCATGTAAATATGGGTACGTCTCCATCCTCTGTTGACCTCAATCATCAAGAGGAAATCCTCGGGATGCTTGGCGATAATGACTTCTACATCTTTATGATTTGGAACAAGTCATTTGCAAGCACAAATAAAATCTATGACCTCAAGAAGAACGTGATGTTTGAGGATAAAGATATCACGGTCAAGATTATCGGTCAGAATGAAGGACTTGATGAGTTTATCAAAAACGCGAAGGATATGGTGAAGTCAAAGTCCTATGCGTATGGCGGTCAGAGCGGATGCGGCGGTTACTACAATCAGGGATACAGGGGAGCTCCGGCTGGTACTCCGTACAATCCACTTGCAGGTAAGTCCGACGACAAAAAGGACAGCAAGAAAGAAGAAAACAAGGATAAGTCATCTGGTAAAAAGAACGAGGGAGAGAAACCCAGAACCAGAATTGGAGCTGGTTGGCATGGACAGAATGCCTGCCAAGAATCAATGCATGGCTGGGAAGACGAAGATGACTACGACCCTTATGCATACTTAGGAGGTAAGTAATATGGCTATTGACCTGTCAAAGAGCTATGAATATTTTCAGCCCGAGAAGGTTGATTGTAGAATCCATATCGTCGGGTGTGGTTCTGTCGGCGCGACGGTTGCGGAGCTGCTGGTTCGCTTAGGACTCACGAACATCGCACTGTGGGATATGGACACAGTAAGTCCGCACAATCTGGCAAATCAGATTTTCCGTCAGCAGGACATTGGGCGCTCTAAGGTCGAGGCATTGGCGGATATTCTTTTCGACATCAATCCTGATGTTAAGGATGACCTGAAGCTTTACAAGGATGGGTGGAACGGGCAGCAGTTATCCGGCTATGTGTTCTTGTGCGTCGATAACATCGAGTTGAGGAAAAAGATTGTTGAGAAACATTTCGACAATCCGTATGTAAAGGCGATGTTTGATTTCAGAACTCTGCTGGAGGCTGGTCAGCACTATGCTGCTGATTGGTCTGACTACAAGATGAAGAAAGACCTCCTCAACTCCATGAATTTTACACACGATGAGGCGGCGGAAGAAACTCCAGTCTCAGCTTGTGGCATCACGCTTGGCGTTGTGACTACGGTCAGAGTGATTTGTGCTCTGGGCGTGAGCAACTTCGTCAAGTACATCAGGGGCAAGGGGCTGAATAAGCTGATTATTTGTGACGCATTCCAGCCGCTGTTGGATGCGTTTTAATTTTCAAAAAGAACGAAGGGAGGGGTAAGGTATGGACACGACCGTTGGTGCTCTCAAAGTAGGTGCACAACTCGTGATGGGCAAGTACGGTGTGGACAAAGACAACCCGTACCCGATTGTTTGGCTGAAAGGCAATCCAAACTGTGATTTTATCACAGAAAAAGCTATCGACTACTTGTGTTTCGATGCGGCGGAAGAGGCTGGACATTATAGGTACGTTAATAATGCGAAGTACCCAGTGTCCAATCTGTTTTCGTTCTTAAACAGTGACCAGATGATGTGGTATCACGCAATGCACGACAACGATGCTTCACCCGGTGCTTTTGCAAGACATAGCTATGCTCGCTACGAAGACCACTATGGGTTCCTGTATTACTTCGAAGACTACGAGATTACTTCTTTGGTCAGAAAAGAATATGTGGTCGGAGAAAGTCAAGTGTCATCGTTGATTCGCCTACCATCGGTCGCAGACATTTTTAGCCTCCAAGATGGACGGCGTTTTGACTTGTTCAAAAGGAAAGGCATCCGTCCGAATCCGACAGCCGACTTGTTTGACCTAAAAGCTCGTTATGCAGGGCTCGATTCAGAACGTGGATTTATGAGTTTCTGGCTGTTGGACGACGTTGAGACCGAAAGAGCAGCGATTGCCAACCGTTCCGGTATGTTAGACAGGCTGACAGCATCAAGCTGCGCTGGGGTAAGACCAGTGTGTACTTTGAGCACTGACACGATTGTCGAACAGCGAGGTGATGGCGCGTTTTCTATTAAACCCTTCGCATCTCAGAATGTCTTTACGGATGAAGAGCTATTTGAATTATTAGGCATGGCGCAGCCTTAATGCGCCACAGACTGTAACGGATTTTCTCGTAAGAGAGCTTTACGCCAAAGGCTAAAGTAACAAATTGTCGGGGAGGAAGACCCTCCGGGAGATGACGCGGCGGAACCCTGAAAGCAAACCGGCTGCCACGGGTCGGCAGCATCACGCCATAAAACCAGCCAAATGTCAAGCACTTTTCGCCAAATCTTCGATACAAGGACGAAATGGACTGACATCAGACTCACGCTTTCAGTCGCAATAATTCCAAAGAAAAAAAAATCTGCTCGCATCTTACACCACGTTTACACCATCTCCCGCATATAAGCGACTCAGTCTTCAGATTCAGGAATCCTGGGAAGCAGCAGACATATGTAGGTTACAGTTAGTTATTGGACAAGGAGGGGAAGAAATGGTCTATATCACTGTTAGGCAGTCACCGATTTATCATCAGATGACACTGGAAGAGTACCTGTTTCAAAACTATCAGACACCCCCGGTTGTCAATGCCAATATTGCAAACACAAGAACATACGAGGTCGAAAATGTCAGTGAACATTTTTCCAGCAAGATTGGCGTTGAAGCTTTAATCGGAAAACTCGTGCGATTTAATAACGATACAGCAGAGCTTCGTGCAAAGGAACGGAGCGAGTTGTATGAGACTTTTTACATCCCAAAGAAATCTGGTGGTCTTCGTAGAATCGATGCGCCAAAGGCAGAGCTGATGGACGCCCTGAGAAGACTCAAAACGATTTTCGAGGATGATTTCCATGCACTCTATCATACTGCCGCGTTTGCTTATGTAAAGAAGCGGAGTACAGTCGATGCGGTTAAGCGTCACCAGAAGAACAGCAGCAAATGGTTCGCAAAGCTTGACCTGCACGACTTTTTTGGCAGCACAACATTGGATTATGCCATCTCAATGTTCTCGATGGTTTTTCCTTTTAGTGAGATTGTAAAAGAGCCACAGGGCGAGGCAGCATTGCGGACAGCTATGTCGTTAGCGTTCTTAAATGGTGGGCTACCGCAGGGTACCCCAATTTCACCGCTTATCACAAACGTAATGATGATTCCGGTTGATTTCAAACTGTCGAATACGCTCCGTAGTTTTGAAAAACAGAGCTTCATTTATACCAGATATGCAGATGACTTCATCATTTCATCCAAGTATGATTTTGATGTTCGTTCTGTTGAAGAGCTGGTAGTAAGTACATTGAACAGCTTTGGTGCCCCGTTCACAATCAATGCAAGCAAGACTCGGTATGGTTCATCAGCGGGGCGCAACTGGAATCTTGGCGTTATGCTGAATAAGGACAACGAGATTACGGTCGGTCATAAAAAGAAAAAGCAGTTCCAGTCAATGCTGTACAATTACATCACAGATAAGAACAATGGTGTCGCTTGGGAACGGAATGATGTACAGGTAATGTATGGTCTGCATAGCTATTATCGTATGGTCGAAAAAGAGACCATCGACGCAATTGTAGCTTACATAAACAAGAAAATGAATGTGGATGTAATCCGTATGATGAAGGACGACCTGCGGTAACGTCTATAAATAACCCGCAATCCTGTAATGCATAATTGCGAAAGCAATGCTTATCGCCAAAGGCATAAGTAACAACTTGATAGGGAGGAAAACCTCCCCGGAGGCGCATTCACCTGCAGACTCAAGTCATCCTTCGAGGCTGCGAACCACCGGTGAGCAGCCCGAATCACTTGAATCCATTGTGCCACAATGGATTCAACGAGACGACCAAAAGATGTCGCACGCCAGTCACTGGGTGCCGGAGCTCCTCCTCGTAGGGAGCTACCTCCATGTAGATTACAGGATAATCAAATTATCATTTGCAGTGAATAACATTTCGTAAGGAATGTGCTTCACGCCAAAGGCTGAAGTGTCACTTTGCTGGACAGCACGATTCCCCGCCCGCAGCCTGCTGCGAAGGCGCCTAAGCCCGCTGCACAGCTCATTAAAACTAATCTGGATGTCTCGTCACCTCCATCTGATGAGAGACCGATGAACCCATTGTCTCCCAATGATTTCATCATCGCTACTTGGGATTTGAACTTGCTTTCAGCTCATCCCGTCGTCACAGGAGATAAACGAAGAGACCAGAGCAGAATATACATATGGACTGCAGATGAGAAAGGAACTAAGCATGATTTATGTCACTGGAGATACACACGCAAATATCGATATTACCAAGCTTAATACAACAAAGTTCCCACAACAAAAGGAATTGACGAAGAATGACTTCGTAATCATCTGCGGTGATTTTGGACTCTGCTGGGACGGTTCGCATCGAGAGATGTGGTGGCAAGACTGGTTGACGGCGAAAAACTTCACGACACTTTGGATTGATGGTAACCATGAGAACTTTGATATGCTCTACCAGTTCCCGCTAATTGACAAATTTGGCGGAAAGGTGCGTGAAATCGCTCCTGACATCTATCATCTGGACAGAGGGCAGGTGCTCACGATTGATGGAAAGAAAATCTTCTGCATGGGCGGTGCTCGCTCTGTTGATAAAGAGTATCGCGTGGAACATATCTCATGGTGGAAAGAGGAAATGCCGTCCAGAGAAGAAATGGAACGAGCGATTGCAGCACTCGAACAAAATAATTGGCGAGTTGACTATGTAATTACACATTGTGCGCCAAGGAGTGTTCAGACTCTGCTCGCAAGCTGGTACGAGAACGACCCGATGGTCAGCTTTTTAGATAGGGTTTGTTCCGACCTCACATTCAAGCGGTGGTTCTTTGGACATTATCATGTGGACAAGCAGGTCAATGAGCAGTTTATTGCTCTGTATAATAAAGTAATCCCGATGGAGTGGTAAGCCTAACGGTAAGGCAGCGGTTTGCTAAACCGTGAGTAATCCGAAAGGATGTGCAGGTTCAAGTCCTGTCCACTCCGCCAAGGGGTGTGGTGCAATGGCTAACATAGCGGTCTCCAAAACCGTCAGATGGTGGTTCGAATCCATTCACCCCTGCCAGTTGTTGGGTAGCTCCCAACTGATGTGAGAGATTATCGGCTTACCTCACAAAGAATGAAAATGCTTGCTGAAAACTGCGCTTGTCTTGATGCGTCAAGACCGGTTTGACCTGACGGAATAGGGGCTACGACTTTTCGGAGCGTAGTTGCCGGTAGCGTGTGACAATCTAAGCGAGAAGCCGACCATGCGGTGTTGGTGTTCAACGGTTAGCACTCCGGTCTTCCAAACCGGTGGTGCCAGTTCGAGTCTGGTACGCCGCTCCAAGTAAGAAACCATTAAATTATGCGTTAAAGGAAATGCCTTTACGACACGTCAGAGCCTGCTCTGGAAGTCGGTTACAGGTTGGTTTGGCGGGACGCCGCTGCATGAGCCTGCAGATATAGGGGTATGGTGAAGCGGTAACACAGCGGACTTTGACTCCGTTATTCGTAGGTTCGAATCCTACTGCCCCTGCCAAAATCATCTTTGGTATTAGAGCTTGTTTTCTATCCCTGCAATCCCTTATGCCACGATGATTTATCCATGATTCTCCTTTCACGCTATCAAAACTGCCATCATAGTGAGTTTGTATTGGTGGTGTTAATGACATCGCCATAGTTTCAGGATGGCTCTATGCTGGAATAGCTCAACTGGTAGAGTAACGCTTTCGTACAGCGTGGGTTCTCGGTTCGACTCCGAGTTCCAGCTCCATCTGCTCTGTTGGTCATGCTTACGTTTGTACGGTTAGTTCATCACTCAACTGTTATCTCTGTAAGAGACACAGCCGGGTGCACACGGAGTCCTACGGGCGCAGGGCGTATCTATGCTGATGTAGCTCAGTCGGTAGAGCGGCACCGGAAATGCGAGTCGCTGGTTCAAGTCCAGCCATCAGCAGCCTTTTGGCTAAAAGCTGACACCTCGGAAAGACGAGGGTGCACGCTGGTGTAGCGTAACTTGGTAGCGCAAGTGATTTGTACTCACTGGGTTGCGGGTTCGAGTCCTGTCACCAGCTCCAACGGACTGACATATCCGTTTTCCTTTCTGCCCCGGCACGCACTACTAAGCATTGATGGCGATGCTTATGGTGAGGATGGTTCGAACCCATCAGTAGTGCGTGTGTGTTCGGAAACAAAACCATTATATCTGGGTGTAGCACAGATGGTAGTGCGCTTGCTTTGGGAGCAAGATGTCGGGGGTTCGAGTCCTCTCACCCAGACCAATTTTATAGAGGAGGGTTGCCATGTATCTGTATCACGGTACTCCGGCAGATTTCGATGTACCAACCCTGAACAAGTGTAAGCCGCACCGAGATTTCGGATGCGGCTTTTATCTTGCCACAAATTATTTCGATGCCTTGCCGATGGCAGTCAAAAACTCTCGGGTGGGGTATGTCCAAACATATCTGCTCACAGACTTGGATAGACTCTCTGTTCTGGAGTTTGATGAAAGGTCTGAGGACTGGCTTCGGTTCGTGGTTTCTTCAAGGCTCGGCACCGCTCCAAATGTCGATTTGGTAATCGGATATATGGCTGGCGGAGGAAGTAATTTGAAAAGTAAATTTACAAAGCTGAGAAATAGCAATGTGTCGATTGACGTGGCGGCTACAGCAATGCGAAAAGAGTTAACCAGTACGCAGCTTGGCGTACAATATGCGTTCCTGACAGAAAAAGCATTGTCCAAGCTCGTTAGGGTCTCAACTGAAATAGTGGAAATGGAGGATTAAAACATGACAAGGAATGAATTTATTGACAATATCACTGAGTGGTGTGAACTGAAAGACTTTTGCAACGACTTTGACTGCGATATCTGTGAGGACATCTATGACGATGATGATTACGATGACAGCGTCGAAGAAGATATCCGCGATGCTATCGCCGACTACGGCTGGAGGGACATCCGAGACTTCCTTGGCAACCTCCCCAGCGGGTACTATTACTACCGTCGTAACAGCGCCTTTGATTATGATGGTCTCGATGACGATGACTTCGAAGACTACAAAGAGGATGTCCTCGAATGGGGCGATGACTACGGCGCATGGGACGACGAGGAAGAGGAAGATGAAGAGTACGCCGATGCAGATGACGACTTCCTCGATTCTCTGGAAGAGGAACCCGACGAAGATGAAACCATTGAGGAAGAGGATTTCTCCATCGACGACCTCATCGGTATGTGCAGTGTAGTGTTTGTGGCTATCCAGAATGATGAAGTGGAAAAGCAGCAAGAAGAAGACGAGGCGTTCGCACAGCTCCTGAGCATGGATGGGAGACGTATTGCAACCTAAAACATAAGCGGATAACCGCTATGATACAGACCGCTTTGAAGATTGACTACATACATATGTCTCAGCAAAACGTGTAGTATCTTCTCGCTTAAAGCAGAAGAAAAGATTTGAGTTCTTCATTTTTAGCCTCGCATTTCCGAGGTTATAATTTTTATTCAGCGAATAAAAATAATAACCCGGAAATTGCTTGCTAAAAATGTCACTTTGTGCACATGGGGCTTCTGTAACAATCACGCCCCATGCGGAAAGCGGTCGGCAAATTGAGAACGGAGGCGAGTTCAATGACAGACAAGAATAGGCGAAAACTTCAAGCGAAGAGAGCACGCAATTTCTGGACTTGTGCTCGCCCCGTTACTCAGATTGTTCCAAACAAACGAGCTTATAACCGTAAGCGTGAAAAGAATATTAAGAACAAGCTTAAAACGGAGGGCGAAGAATGAAGGTTCTTGTTGTCGTTGATATGCAGAACGACTTTATTGATGGTACGCTCGGGACACCAGAGGCACAGGCTATTGTGCCGAAGGTCGTCAAGAAAATCGAATGGAAAGTTTGAAAAGCAGTTCACGCTGGATGAGGTTCGTAAGAATCTTCACGGAGGAACGTTCTGATGCCGGTACAAATTATTGATGGAGATTTGTTTCAGACCCACGCCAAATATATTTGCCATCAGGTTAACTGTCAGGCGAGAATGGGTAGTGGTGTGGCGAAGCAGGTTCGAGCCAAGTATCCAGAAGTCTATAACGCCTATGTTGGCTTCTGCAACGAAGAGCGCAATGCGTTCGGTCAGACGCAGTTCGTTCAAGCTAACGACGGTAAAGTCGTTGTCAATATGTTTGCGCAGAGCAACTACGGATATGATGGGAAACTGTACACAGATTACACCGCATTTCAGAGCTGCTTAAAACGGATTAAGTTGACCGTACCTGCAGGAGAAACAATTGCCATGCCGTTTAAGATTGGATGCGGTCTTGGCGGTGGGGACTGGAATGTGATTTTGGGTCTTATCCAAAAGGAACTGTCCGATAAGTACACAGTAGAGTTGTGGAGAAAAGAGGTATAGTATGCTGGCAAATCCGAAAAGAACAAAAGATGAAATCGTGCAGTGGATTCGAGAATATTTCGCTGCAAACGGCAACGACTGCTGTGCTGTTATCGGCATTTCCGGTGGCAAAGATAGCAGCGTGGTCGCAGCACTTTGTGTTGAAGCCCTTGGCGCAGAGCGGGTTATCGGTGTGCTGATGCCGAATGGTCGGCAGAAAGATATCGCAGACTCCAAGCTGCTGGTCGATACGCTTGGCATTGCAAGTATTACAGTTGACATTGGCGGCGCATACAGCAAGATGGTTGATGTAGTCGGCAGAGCAATGCCATCTGGAGTAAGCAATCAGGCAGCGGTCAATCTCCCTCCAAGGCTGCGTATGGCGACGCTCTATATGGTCGCGCAGTCTTTGGCTCGCGGAGGTCGGGTGGCAAACACCTGCAATCGCTCTGAAGATTATGTTGGATACTCCACAAAATTCGGTGACAGCGCTGGTGACTTCAGCCCACTCGCAAATATCATGGTGCATGAGGTTCGTCAGATTGGCTACGAGCTCCCCATTCCTCGTGAACTGGTAGACAAGACTCCATCGGACGGTCTTTGCGGTAAGACAGACGAAGACAATCTGGGCTTTACCTATATGCAGCTCGACAACTACATCATGCACGGTAGTAGTGGGGATGAAGACATCGACAAAGTAATTGCAAAGAAGCATACGCAGAACCTGCACAAGCTCAATCCGATGCCCGCCTACGGTTCACAGCCGTAAGGTGATTGTATGGAAGAGATAGCGATTGTTCGCTGTTTGCAGAGCGCAAACGGCGCGATTAGTAAAATGCGGGTCTTGCAAGCCTTCAAAGATGTTGAGAATTTCCGTAAGATTTTGTACTACGCTTTGAATCCAATGCTAACGTACAAGATTTCGGAACAAACACTGCGAACGCCTGTCGAATATGACCCAGCAATTACAATCACAATGACCGACATCTTCGAAATTTGTGAGGTGTTGGCAAAGCGAAAAGCATTGGACGCAGCAACTGTATATCAAGTGCGGGTCTTCGTGCAGTGTTTAACTGACCCGGAGTCATCGGAGTTTTACATTGAACTTCTATCAAAGACACTTCGGTTGGGTGTCACAGCGAAAACTGTGAACAAGGTTATCCCCGGACTGATTCCCGAATGGGAGGTTCAGCAGGCATATCCAATCGACAAATACCCAGTCAAGGACGGCACAGAGTTTTGGCTCACTCAAAAGCTGAATGGTGTCAGAGCAACATACTACAAAGGGCAACTGTTCGCAAGAAGCGGAGTTCCCTACGAAGGGCTCGGGCACATTCTGGACGCGCTCAAAATCGACGATAACGATAGCTATGTTTTTGACGGTGAACTTACCTTGCGCGATAAAGGAGCACTGTCTGACAATGAGGCATTCCGCAAGGCAACGGGCATTATCAACTCAGAAGACACTGATAAAACGGCAGTTTGCTACACCATTTTTGATGTGCTTACGACAGAAGAATTCGATGCTGGTGTAAGCGAGGGCGGCTATGGGTATCGCCGGTCTTTCTTAGACCAGCTTCATCGCTTCATTCCGCAAGATGGTCGAGTCAACATCCTCCCTGTTCTGTACCACGGTAAAGACCAGAGAAAAATCGATGAGCTCTTAGAGCAAATGGTTCGGGAGGACAAAGAGGGCTTGATGGTCAACTTTGATGTTCCATATAAGCGAAAGCGTCACAACGGAATCCTCAAAGTCAAACGCTTCTACACTATGGATTTGCATATCTTGCGTTGTGAAGAAGGAAGCGGCAGGCTTGCAGGAACGCTGGGCGCATTTGTGCTGGACTATAAAGGCAACGAAGTAAATGTTGGGTCTGGCTTTTCCGATGAGCAGCGTACAGCTTTTTGGGCGGCTAAAGATGAAATGCCCGGACGGTTGTGCGAGGTAAAATACAAGGAAATATCATATGACAAAAACACCGGTGCTGAGAGTTTACAGTTCCCGGTGTTTATTTCTATCCGAACAGACAAAGACGAGGTCAGCTACGGCTGAGAAAGGAGGCTTGCGTGAGTAAAGTAAAGGCGGCACCACAGTTTTCAGAATCTATCAGTAGTTTCTGCAAGCTGATGGAGAATGCGCAAAGGGACTATGCGTGGAACTATGATGAGGTGAACCGCATGGATAGGCTCACGCAGGACTACCTTCACAAACTGGAGCTTGACGGTCTTGATTACAAAGAGCGAGCCAAGGTTGCTACACAGCTTGCAAAGTGTCGTCAAGCACGGCGCGAGTGTAAGGATACGGTAGAAATTCTTGAGCCGCTCGTTCAGTTTCTTGAAAGCGACAAAGGCAAAAACCTTTTGAACCTTGTGCGTGAAGCGCTGGGTAAGACCAGAAAGGTCGAAGAGCGTATGGAAACCCGCACATACATACCAAGAGTCTTAGAGCAGGAGGCAACAACATGAACATCGTGTTCTGGCTCATCGTAGTCATTGTGCTTGTGCTTATCTGGTTCTGTTTGAGTTTCGCCTTTAAGGGCGTCGGCGGAGTTGGAATGCGATTGTACAATGATGCGAAGAAAGAAATCTCCGAGGAAACGGAGAAAAAAACTGACGAAGAAAAGGAAGTAAAGGAATGAAGAAGGGTAAACTTGGCGCAATCTTGCTGGCACTTGTGTTGATTATCGGCTTGGTTTGCTGCGTTGTGTGTCTGGAGAAGATTCCCGCAGGTTACGTCGGCGTTGTGTATAACATGAACGGCGGCGTTGATGGCGAGGTCTTGGAACAGGGCTGGCATGAGGTCGCACAGATTAACGCAGAGAAAGCAGTTATTGAAGCAGAAGCAAAAGCAGAGACATTGCGTATTGCTGCGGAGGCAGAAGCCGACGCAAACCGCAAGATTGCGGCTTCACTTACCAATGAGTTGATTGAAAAAATCAAGTATGAGCAGTGGAACGGCGAGCTGCCTACGGTGACTGGCTCAACGCCCATCATTAGTCTCGAACCGTGATGGAAAAATGGTGGGACAATGCAAAAGATTGGGTTAAAGTTCTAATTTGCATTGCTGTCTCCATCGTCTCGATTGCGCTAATCATTCTTACGATGATTATGCCAATTGTTTGGAGCATCAAGATGCATAACCCAGCCTTTCTGCTTTTGTGGTGCATCCCCGCTGGTATCTTTGTCGGCGTATGGGCTTACCAAGAGTTTTTGATTTCTAAATAAGGAGGAGATTATTTGACAGCAGCATCACAAAAGATATTGTAACGAGTGACAGCAGCCTCGCCCTTGCAACTGTTTCCATTGCAAGCGGTGTTGGCTGCTGTTTAGCTGTCGCATTAAGCAACAGGTTTTCAAAAGACAAGACCTATGTGAACGTCATTATGTCGGATAATTTGGAGGCGATGCAAGAGTTTCGAGATTTTCTGGCAACACAGCACATCACGAATGTCGCTGCAGACAGCTATACCTTGGACTGGAGCAAAAAGTCCATCACCATCACTGCCTATGCAGAGACAAAAGCACAGAGCAAACTGATTGATGATTACATCGCAAATAGCTCATTGAAGTTCAAAAGAGTTATCAGCAGAAGCTAAAAACGATGGTTTTAATAATTCAAAGGAGGGTGTCCTATGCGACATTTGGCAACAATCCGTGAGATTGCATCTCTTCGCCCGATTGCAGGAGCTGACCGCATTGAAGTTGCGCAGGTCGATGGTTGGGAATGTGTGGTTCAGAAAGGCGAGTTCCATACAGGAGAGCATATCGTTTACATTGAGGTCGATTCTATCGTCCCAGAGCGCCCAGAGTTCGAGTTCTTGAGAGACAGAAAGTTCAGAGTCCGCACCATTAAACTGCGTGGTCAGGTTAGTCAGGGTTTGGTTCTCCCACTGTCAATCCTTCCGAATGGTATTCCTGCCATTCTTGGCGCCGATGTGACAGACGCTTTGGGCATTAAGAAGTATGACCCAGAAGCGCAGCAAGAAGCACAGCTCTTGACGAAGCAACCGCAAAAACCGCAGAGCGCAATCGCTCGCTTCCTGATGCGATTCAAGTGGTATCGCAAACTGTTTATGAAGCCAAAGCGCAAGGGAGGATTCCCCGACTGGATTGCCAAGACGGATGAGACCCGCATTCAAAACCTTACGACGCTCTTTGAGATGGAGCGTAACAAGGGAACGAAGTTCTCTGTCACAGAGAAAGTTGATGGGCAGTCAGCGACGTATTACCTGCGTAAAGTTTCCAAACGCAAGTATGAGTTTGGCGTTTGCAGCCGAAATATCTATCTTGGCACGCCCGACAACAGCTCTTACTGGACGATTGCACGCCAGCTCCACATTGAAGATGTGTTGAAACACCTCATCGGTGATTATGAAACCATCGTTTTACAAGGTGAGATTTGCGGCAACCAGATTCAGGGCAACAAGTACCACATTAGTGGGTACGACTTGTTTGCCTTCAACCTGATTTATCCAGACCACAAGTGTGGCACGGCAGAAATCAAGAAACTGCTTGAGCCGTATGGAATTAAGACTGTTCCGATTGTTGAGGAGGACAAAACCCTGCCCGAAACTATCGCTGAGCTGGTCGAGTATTCCAAGGGAAAATCAGTGGTTCGTAGGGAACAAAAACGAGAAGGTGTAGTTATGCGCAATGTCCAGAGCAACATCAGCTTCAAGGTCATCAATCCTGACTTCCTTCTCGCAGAAAAGGATTGATTTTAATGCCAAGAGCAGTAGAGGACTTGACAGGAATGATGTTCGGTATGGCAAAGGTTATCTCTCGTGCCGACAATGGGAATACCAGACACGCTAAGTGGCTATGCCAATGTGAGTGCGGGAAAATGTTCGTTGAATACGCGCTTAACTTAAAAGCTGGACGGAGAAAGTCTTGCGGCTGTCTGAGCAAGCGTCAACCAACAGATTCTATTAGTTTGCACAGGCTAAATCGCAGCGGAGATGACCCTTGGCAAAATTTAGCGAATGCCATTGTTGCAGTCGCAGCGGATGATTATCGTTCAGCACTTCGTAATGAAGACGAGGGATTGTTAAAAAGTCTGGAGAGGTTCTTCCATTCTGAATGGTATAGGATTTTGACAGACGTAGATGCAGACAGGCTTCTCGGAATGTTGCGAAGAGAACAGAGCGGCTCATTACAAGCCGCTTACATATAAACGGAGCCGAGTTATTCGGCTCTTTTCTTTGAGCAATCAAGTCCATGATTACTTGAAGAAAAGAATCGAAAGGAGTGGCACAAATGTTTAGAGTTCATAGAGATTTCAATGGGTTATTGAAAGCTGCGCAGGACGAATATGATTCCCTCGTTGAATTGAACGAAAGCCTGCGAAAGAAAGTTGCCGAATGGAATAAGGACGAAGAGATTCGAAAGGCAGTTGAGCTGGCTGAGTATAATCGCACCCACTCCTTATGCCAGATGTCAGATAACGAAAAGGAAGCAGAAAAAGCTTTCAAAGATAGCCACTACGAGTCATGCAAGAACGGTGGTAAGTATTTATACGAGCTGACCGGAACAGGCATTGGAACGGCGATTACAATTAAGTGTCCTGTCTGCGGTGAAGAAAAGAACATTACTGACTACGATTGCTGGTGAGGTGATGGGCATGATTTTTCGAGCAATTCTGTTTGCGTTGGCAACAGCGGCAGTCATTGGCGGTCTTGCGTATTGGTTGAAGTGTCTTTGTCTGTGCGACTATGAAAATGCTTGTGACTATTCGCAGTGCGATAGCTGCCCGTTTCCTTGTGAGAGGCATAATTATGGGTAAGGCGAAAAGAAAACCTAGACCATCAATGCCAGACTGGTTTTGGTGGGGACAAGACGGATGCTGGTTCTGCAAACAAAGAAATAATTGCAATCAGTGTAAGGCGAACCGTGAATATGTAAAAGAGTTCGGAGAGAAGAAACAAAAAGGAAGAAACGCCAGCGCAAAGCGAGGGGCGCGGACGAAACTGCAATTGATGGAGGACGATTATGGATTTGTGGAAGGGATATGAGCTAAGCAGGACATACGTCCCAGCAGCTTATTACACGATTACATCGATTAAGAGCAAGAATGGCAGAGCGAATCCGTTGCATGACGAGGCGCTTGGGCGAAAGGCATACGTTGTTTACTTGGAGGTCGGAGAGCGCGGCTTTATCAAGTATTTGCCCGAGTATGACGACCGGTATCATTGCCTACATACATCTACTGTTTTGGATTTTACTCCGTGGGGAAACGGCGAAGACACAATTACCATCCAAACAGCAAATACGGAGTATATCTTGACGAAGCAGTAAGACTTTTCAGCAGGAGGTCAATCATGCTTGAGTTCTGTGGAAGAAAGTTCACTTGCGATGAATGCCCAATTTGTGAAGGCGTTGAGCATAGACTCAGGGCTGCAAGAGAAGGTGGATACGAACCGCAACTTGAATACTGCGGTTGCGATAAAGTCCAGACTGAGTTTTTTATCAGTGGTTATTGCAGTGATGCTTTTGAGGCGGACAAGCCGCAGGGCAAACTGTGTGAACCGAGGAAAACCGGGAGAGCATATCGGCGCAAGATGCGCAAACAGAAGAAAGAAAAGCTGATGCGTATTATGACATACGGTTATAAGTCAGGCATCGGTTATACGGATTGGGGTTGGAAAGACGGTGTTTATCAACCTGTCGGAAGTTATATTCAGTACCCCAAGAACTCAAACAGACAGACGTTTTGGAAGACATATTCCAACAGGAAAATCAGACGCTATAAGGGCAACATTCGTAAGGGAAATTCGTACCGGAGACATTTCGATTATGCGTGGGAGGTTGACTAATGGAGAATAAAAATATGCGGAAGCTCAATGTAACCGTCCAGTGTATGGCTGTGTATAACAGCAGCATTATGGTTCCACGCGAACTGACGTTTGAAGAGGCAATCAAATATGCCAAAGAGCATATTGACGAGATTAACCTTGGCGAACTTGAGTACATTTCAGATAGCGATGAGCTCGACGAAGAGAACTGCGACTTCGACGAGGAGGAAGATACCGACTCTGATTGCAGGGTGCTTTATGAAACTGGAATTGAGGAGCCAGAAATCCTCGGTTCCGGGTCAACGTATAGCAACGTTGTATGCTTCCCGAATGAAGAGCGTGCTTTCGAAGAGTTCCATCACTGTGGACGGAACTATCTGCACAGGATAACTTACCGTAAACAGCCGCCGTACACGACTACGGAATGGTGGGACGAAGACTTGAAATGCTGGCGGAGCTAAGCTGCTATGGATATATTTTTTAAGAACGATGGTTCATACGGTCAATCAGCAGTGGGGATTCCAGTCCTTGTGGACTACACACCGGTTGGATTTGTACGAGAGGTTAATGCCGACATGGTAACGTGCTCCCTGTTCGATAAATTCATCGGGAAAGAGTGGTTGGAGCAGCATCTGACGACAAAAGAACCGGACATATGCTCTGTATATATCGATACGAAATGATGGAGGTATAACATGGGAGTAAGTATCAGCGAGTTTAGAGGTGAGTATTATTTTCTGAGTAACTTCTACTCGGCACCAGTTACCTACAACGGAATGTGTTTTGAGAATAACGAGGCAGCGTTTCAAGCGGCTAAATGCCCAGAGCGTATGGCTGAGTTTTGCCGTCTGAATCCGTCAGAGGCAAAGAAGCTTGGGCGTAGGGTTAAGCTCCGTGGTGACTGGGAGGCGGTCAAAGATACCGTTATGTATGAGATTTGCAAGGCAAAGTTCTCACAGAATCCTGATTTTATAAACAAGAGTGGTGGTGACCAATGGGTTCTCTTATTGATTTAACAGGAAAGATTTTTGGAAAATTGACTGTTATTGAACGAGCTGCTGTGACTAAAAATGGTAACCCAACATGGGTATGTAAATGCGAATGTGGCAACGAGACTGTAGTTTCGGGTGATTCTTTGCGAAGTGGACATACAAAGTCTTGCGGTTGTTTAAGTCGCAGTTTGTCTGGCGAAAGAAATATTGTTGATTTGACTGGCAGGCGGTTTGGTTCGCTGTTCGTGATAGAGCGTTTTGGGAGCACTCACAGTGGTAAGGCAACATGGAAATGTGTTTGCGATTGCGGTACGGAAAAGATTGTGGAGGGACATCGGCTTCGCTCGGGGCAAACGAAAAGCTGTGGATGCTGTAGAAATCTTGGTCATCCTAAGCATGGACAATCAAAAACGAGGTTATATCGTACATGGCAGCACATTAAAACAAGGTGTTTGAATCCAAACTATGACAGATATAAATGGTATGGCGGTCGTGGTATTACAGTTTGTGAGGAGTGGCTTGTCTTTGAAAACTTCTATGACTGGGCGATAAAGAATGGATACAACGATAGTCTAACAATCGACAGAATCAATCCGGATGCTGGTTACGAGCCAGCGAATTGCAGATGGGTGACAATGGAAACGCAAGCAAATAATCGCAGAAGTAATGTCGATATTGAGATTGGTGGTATTTCACATACTGTTGCGGAGTGGTCGAAGAAGACTGGCGCCCGATACAATGATATCTATCACCAATTCAGGGCTGGCAAGAATTTAGACTATCTTTTGGGTGTGGAAACGAAAGGTTAATTCGATGACTAATTTCGAGGAAATTAAGAGGAAAATAGCCAATATGAATATCGATGAGCTGATGGAGTTTTGTGGCGGTGATACTTGCGAGAATGTGCTTTGTACTTTTGTAAGAGATGGTGATTGCTGTGGAAACAATTGCAAGGTCAGTTATGATTGCGGAGGCTGCATTAAAAAGTTCTTGCAAAGAGAGACGAGAGATAAAATTACTCACTGCCCAAGATGTGGGCACCATGTGAATATACAGTCCGGCGAAACCACAGGATACTGTCCGATATGTGACGAGGAGGTCTCAACATGAGGAAGTGCGATTTTTGCAAAAATGAATTAACTTGTTCTGGCGTTAATCGCAGCGAGTGTATCGTAAGAGACTTCTATAACTTCGAAGCGGAGCGAACCCCGGCTGATGATGTGACAATCATCACCAGACTTATCATGGAATGTCAGACACTTGACCCTGTAGCGATTGCAAAATATCTCGTTCAGAACGGGGTTAGTGCGAAAAGTTAGTCCATGAAGAACGTCTTATCGTACATCAATAGACCGCTTTTTGGTGCGGAAATCAAGTCATGGATTGCGGAGAACACAAAACAAAATACGGAATACTCTCGTATAGCTCGCTCTATGCTGCGATACATGAACCTAAGAAACGACTGCTTGTATCTTATCGTCACCTCACCGCCGGGAAGCGCGTCTGGAAAGCGAAACACTGGGAAACCAATCGTTGTTAGAGCAAAAGAAAGGATGTCATTATGAAGATAACAAGGACTTCTCAAGCTGCTTTGTCCGTGCAGCAACGGAGTCAACTGGCTAACGCAGGATGTAAAGTATGTCCCTGTTGTGGCGAGACAAAGTCCGAGATGGAATATTTCAAAGAAGGCATCTATAACAAGGGAGTCTTCGGCGGTCTTATATGTAAGCAATGGACTGAGGGCTTGTTTAGGACTCGCCATATGCGAATTGACTGCTATGGTTGCTCTACTTGTGGAGCGCAATGGGAAAGCGAGGCGTATGAAATAGAATGAAAGATGCTGAACGGCGTACCATTTGGGTTAAGCCATCTTCATTTGCGCCAGAGTTTGAGATGATTATTCCCATCCCGACAGACCGAGATGATGAGGAGTACATCGATGAACTGCTGGACGGAATTCTGGATGACGAAGTGGTCATTCTCCTCCGCCAATACGGAACAACGCTTGCACCGGGGCGAATGGGAGATGAAAGTCGTGTTCCAAAGTGGCTGCTCGTTCTTGCGGCAGACAGAATCGAGGAGTTAAAAAATGCAAGAACAAAGCAATAAACAGTTCTACATTTCAGATTGGCATTATGGTCATGCAAACGTGATTGCCTTTGATAATCGTCCGTTCAAATCGCTTCTGGAGATGGACGAGACGCTGGTTGACCGTTGGAATGCCGTGGTTTCTCCGGGCGACATCGTGTATGTTCTTGGGGATATGTTCTGGTGTAAGGCACAAGATGCTATCCCCATTTTGCGTTCCTTAAAAGGACAGAAGTTTCTGATTAAAGGAAACCATGACCGGTGCAATGACAACAAGTTCTTGCGGGAATTTGTTAAGGTCACAGAGTATCTCGAAGTGAAGGACAACGGGCGAACAGTGATTCTTTGCCACTACCCAATCCCATGCTTTAAGAATCACTTTTATGGTTCTTTCCACCTGTATGGACACGTCCACAATTCTTTCGAATGGAACATGATGGAGCATGACAAGTATCTGATGGAGGAACTGTACACGACACCTTGCCAGATGTTTAATGTCGGAGCAATGATGCCGTGGATGGACTACACGCCTCGGACGCTTGATGAAATCATTGCGGCAAATTCGCATAACGAGGCTGTTAGAAATAAATGATGGCTTGAATCACTTGTGCCACAAGGCTTTGAAAGGCGCTTGATGAGTGGTATTAGTGCATCATATAAAACAAAAGGAGTGGTCACTTGTGATTTACCTTGACAATGCTGCCACCACACAAATGGATGAACGGGTTCTTGAAGCAATGATGCCATACCTGACAACGGAGTATGGTAATGCAGGAACCCTCTATAAGTTTGGACGAGCTGCGAATGAGGCTATGCAGAAAGCCAGAGCGCAAGTGGCAGCTTTAATTAACGCAGAACCAGAGCAAATCATTTTTACATCTGGTGGTAGCGAAGCAAACAATTTAGTCTTTCAGGGTTTGAAGGACTATCTGAAGAGTATCGGTAAGACGCACATTTTGGTATCGGCTGTTGAGCATGATTCCGTCCTACGAGCCGCAGAATCGCTTATAAAAGACGGGTTTCATGTAGAGTATATTCCGGTATCCAATGAGTGCAGAGTCTCTCCTGCCGTCATTGAGAACGCATTACGGGCAGATACAGGACTCGTGTCTGTGATGTTTGCAAACAACGAAACAGGTGCAATCAATCCAATCGAAGACATTGGGACGATTTGCATGAAGCGTGGGATTCTGTTCCACACAGATTGCGTGCAAGCCGCAGGATGCTATCCTATCGATGTGGTGAAAATCGGTTGCGATTTCCTTTCGGTGTCATCACATAAGATTCATGGGTGTAAAGGCATTGGAGCTTTGTACGCAAAGGATAAATCCAAACTTACACCTATTGTATATGGTGGTTCAGAGCAAGAGTTCGGACTGAGGGGTGGAACAGAAAATGTTGCTGGCATCGTAGGATTCGGAAAGGCTTGTGAGATTTCGTCGAAGAGTTTGCACGAAGATACGGTGTGGGTTTCCACATTGAAACAGAGATTTTTTATGGCGCTGAATGAAGCGCTTAAAGATACGGGCGATGAAGGCTGTGTCCATGTAAATGGTATGTCGATTCTTACACCCGGAAAGACAATTAACTTGAGAATGGATGGCGTTGACGGCGAAACGCTCTTGCTTATGTTGGACGGCAAGGGGGTCTGTGTTTCTGCCGGGTCTGCGTGCAGGAGTCACGAAGCAGAACCAAGTCATGTTTTATCTGCAATGGGGCTGTCCAAAGATGAAGCTCGGTCTTCCATCAGAATTTCGTTCTCAAAGAAAAACACGGCTGACGAAGCCGTAAGAGCTGCACAAATTTTAGCTGGGTGCATTTCAGCACTCAGGGTGAGAGAAGAAAAGGAGTAAGGTTATGACGATTGAGCAAATCAAAGAGATGGTCAACGGTTCTGCTTATGATTTCCTTAGAACAAACGAGCACCTCGGGCGCAAGATTATCTTTCTTACGCTTGGCGGTAGCTATTCCTATGGAACAAATGTCGAAACATCCGATGTTGATGTAAGAGGATGTGCGTTGAACAGCGAATCAGATTTGCTTGGTCTGACGAGCTTTGAGCAGGTCGTTAATACACAAACGGATACGACAATCTATGCTTTTAATAAGCTGGTGAACTTGCTTCTAAATTGCAATCCAAATACGATTGAAATGCTTGGATGTAAGCCAGAGCACTATTTCTATATCTCAGACATTGGCAGAGAAATGATTGCAAACAGAAAGATGTTCCTGTCTAAGCGAGCAGTTCATTCTTTTGGAGGCTACGCGAATCAGCAGCTCCGGCGTTTGGAGAATGCTCTTGCGCGAGATAGGCTATCACAGGCGAGAAGAGAGGAACATATCCTCAACTCTATGAAAGGCGCCGTTAAATCATTTGAGAGTCGATACACGATTTTTGAAAACGGCAGCATTGTTCTCTATACAGATGAGAGCCCGCGAGAGGATTTAGACCGTGAGATTTTCGCAGATATCCAGCTTAAAAAGTATCCGGTCAGGGAGTTCAATAGTGTAATCAACGACCTGACAAATGTTATCGGGACGTATGAGAAGCTCAATCACAGGAACCACAAGAAGGACGACGAGCATTTGAACAAACACGCGATGCATCTTATTCGTTTGTATCTTCTCTGCTTGGATATTCTGGAGAAAGAGGATATTGTCACATATCGTGGTGACGACCTGCCCCTGCTGATGAGTATCCGCAAAGGCGATTACCAACTGGAAGATGGGACGTATAGACCAGAGTTCTTTGAAATGGTTTCTGACTTTGAGAAACGACTCAATTACGCAAAGCAAAACACGAGCCTCCCAGAGACCCCGGATATGAAGAAAGTTGAGGAATTCGTCGTGAGTGTAAACAGGAGGGCGATTGATGCATAAGATTTCTGTCCCTAAAGGTGCGCGAGCAGTTCTGCTGAATCTCCGATATGAAAACCATGAAGCATATGTGGTCGGCGGATGCGTCAGAGACAGTCTGCTTGGAAAAGAACCGAAAGACTGGGATATCTGCACCTCTGCTACACCGGACGAAGTTAAAGAACTAATGCATCGTCGTGGTGCAAAGACAATCGACACTGGGCTGCAGCATGGGACAGTAACAGTTGACATGGATACTGCTGGGAAGTATGAAGTCACAACGTTTCGAATTGACGGAAGTTACACAGACGGGAGACATCCTGACTATGTAGAATTCACCGAGAGTATTTATAAGGACTTGTCTCGCAGAGATTTCACCATCAACGCTATGGCGTACAACAGTGCTGGATTGATTGACCCGTTCCACGGGAGAGACGATTTACAAGCAGGAGTTATTCGTTGTGTCGGTAATCCTGACGAACGCTTTGAAGAAGATGCGCTTCGCATTATGCGAGCTCTGAGATTCGCAGCGACTTATGGTTTCTCTATCGAAGAACGGACAGCCGCTGCTATCCACAAGGACGCTTGGATGTTAAAACGCATTGCTGCGGAGCGAATCAATGGCGAGCTTTGTAAAATGTTGCTCGGTGACGGTATCTTAAATGTATTGCTGGATTTCGCTGATGTTATTGCAACAATTATCCCAGAAATGGAGCCTTGCATTGGCTTTGAACAGAACAACAAGTACCACCAATACACTGTGTACGAGCATATTGCACACGCTGTTGCAAACTATAAGGGCGCTGACGTATCCGTCAAGGTTGCCCTACTGCTCCATGATATTGGGAAGCCCCAATGCTACACCGAAGACAAAAATGGTGGACATTTCCACGGGCATGGAGTTCCAAGCCGTAATATTGCAGAACAAGTTTTGGATAGACTGCGGTTCGATAATAAGACAAAGCAAGAAGTTCTTGAGCTTGTGCTCTATCACGACACAATGATTGAACCAACACCTCGTACAGTTCGTAAATGGCTGCACAAACTTGGTGAACACCGGTTTTCGCAGTTTTTGGATGTACGGATGGCTGATATTCTTGCTCATGCAGAGGGTACGCAGGAATCCAGAATCGAAAGATGCACCGCACTCGGCTCTATTATGTCTGAGGTTTTAGAAGCTGAACAGTGCTTCGCATTAAAAGACCTGCAAATCAATGGCAGAGATATTATGAGCCTCGGCGTTGAACAAGGGAAGCGTGTTGGCGAAACCCTTAACAGCCTTTTAGATGAAGTGATTTCAGGGGCTTTAGAAAACGAACACAATACTTTGATGCAGAGGGCGGTGGAGCTTCTTGGATGAACCCAAATACCCCAAAGGCGAAAGAGTTTGGGTAGGATATTATAATGCCGAACATGAGCTCTGCTTCATTCTTACCAGCAAAGAGAGCCGCGAGTTCTATTTTTTATATGAGCTTGTTGATGGTGAGTTTAAGAAGCTCGGGAAAGCAAGAACCCCCAAAGAACTTGAGGACAAGTTCGAGGTTTCAAAGAAGATGAGGTGTGTGCAATGATGTCTGATTTTGAGTATGATTGCTGGCAGCGTAAGCGCCTTGCACAGCAAGCAAAGTACCGCAAGTGCGGGAGCAAGAGCAAGAAATGCTCAATGTCAACAGACCACATGACGCAAAAACAATGGAAGGAAAGGAATGGGAAAGTTGTGACCGTTAATTTGAACCAGCCAATTACATGGGATGACTTCAAGGCACTGACGGCTTCAATGCAAGAAGAGTATCTCAAACACATGATGGAAAACTATGGCGCTAACGCAACGAGTTTTGCCGCCATGTTCGGAGTGCAACCACTTACGATTCGTCGGCATATCCAAATGAACAAGCTGAATATCAAGTTCCCAGTTGGTCACTCTATGAGTACAGCGCAAAAGGATGCGTGGGATGAATTGCTGCATGGGAAAACATCTGATGAGGATGCCGAAGTAGAAGTAGAAGATGTACCAGCCACCAAGTTGGACGAAGCAGCTTCCAAACAGAGTATGGATATGAAGCGCTTTTCATTGTGCTTTAACGGGAGAATTGATGTCAACATGATTGCGAATTCTTTGCTACATATCTTGGGCGACAATGCAGTTGGAGAGGTTGAAATTGTGTGTAACCTTGGTTGATTTGCCTTGATAATCTGCATCTTTGTGATAGAATTGAATTAAAGGAGTGGTCAAATGGATAACAGCTTTGACTTGAAGTTTATGTCTGATGAGGAACTGCAAAACGCAATGGACGAGTTCGTCAATAGCGTTAAGGATGATGTTGCAGCGGATGAAGAAAAGACAACGGTTTTGAATCCAATTAAGCTGCAGCAGATGCAGTTCGCTCATGCGGCACTAAAGTATATTACGCGGGATTCTGATGTTGAAATTTCCTATAAATTGAATACGCCGTTCAAAACGATGGGAAGCATCAGTGTTGAGGGAGAAGTGCTGGCTTTTGACAAACCAGAGTGGTTTGCGAGAGTGGCAGAGTTTGCAAACAACATGGAGGTTTATCCATTGGTTAAGAACCGAGTCCGTTTGACATTTACATTCCACGGTCTCACGAAACCGATTGAATAAGAGGAGGCTGGAATGGAGTACACAACTTGCAAAGACTCTATTATGGAGTTAATTGACGATGGTTCTAAGGTCTTTGGAAACGACTATAAAATTTCCAAAGAGATGCTTTCGAAAATCAATGAGGTTTGCGACGGAGTAGACGAGCTGGTGTCTGAAATTGAATGCGAAAGTGTCCATGCAGATATCGAAGAGAAAACGAAGACACTTCGTATTGTCATCGTTTGTGACGAGCTTGAGCTTCACGGAGGAAGAACTAACGGGTTCTTCGACCTCATTACAAAACTGAACTCTTTTAGCTTTTCAAAGCATGGTCGGGAGTTCATCAAAATCGAGTTGAACATTTCGAATGTATGGGAGCGTATGAGTGAATGAAAAAAGAAGAGGGCGGCTAAGAGACGCCTTGAAAATGTTGAGCAGTGCTGCATCCATTGTGGAAACAGTTTGCGACAGTGAGCAAGACTGTATGGATAACTATCCTGAAAACTTGCAAGGGACAGAAAAGTTTGAGCGCATGGAAGACGCAGTTGATAGTCTCAGTGATGCGCTTGAAAAGATTGACGATGCGAAAGGACATATCCAGTCTGCGTTAGGCTGATGTAGTGGTGGCTTTATGGAACTTGTGATTGCTGTGATTCTCGGAGTTATCTTGCTCATTAAAGTGGGCTCAGACAAAAGCGCTTCAGCGGAATACGACAAGCGTGTCGATGAGAAAAAAGAGCGTAGCAAGGCATTTGAGAACAAATACACAAGCCAAGAACTTGAAACGATGTTACGGGGCTACATTTCCAGTGAAGCCAACTACAATTCTGTTTGCAATGAAGTGTGTGCAGAATTAGAAGGAATCAATTATGACTATATGTGGTCTGGGCTTTTGAATGATAGGCAGTTATATGATGTCCCGAAGTCGCAGTACAAAAAGATGCATGAGAAAATGCTTAACGACAGAGAGATTGCATTGGATGTTTTGCTCGCAAAGCGTGGAAAGATAGCAAGCATTCGCACAGCATTTGGCTATAGAGCATTTTTGAACTCAAATGACAAGGAGTTAAAGAAAGCATTTTTTGAATATGCTGGGCGGATTATGACCCTTGTCAATCAAAATGGTATTCCGGCGAACTTGGTGTACAAATATGATGGAACGAGTTCTGTGTATGTTTGGGAGGGTTCTCAGGGAGATAAGTTCTACGGTCGTCCTTATGAGAAAAGAGAACATTTTGATTGCAGATTGATTGGGGAGTAACTGGGAAAACAGATGAGGCTGGAGTCTACCAGCCTCATTTTTAGTACCATTATTCCTCAAACAAATAATCTGGAAGGTCAATTTTTTCTTTCAACAGTACCTTGCCGCAGGCTTTTACAGAACGCCCACTATCTGCCGAGACGAAGATGTTCGTATGGCGCAGCTCAGGGTTTGCAGAAACCAAAACCAGATTGTTATTATCGTCAAGATAGTATTGCTTACAATACATTGCACCGTCAACACAGAAGATGCCGACATCTCCAATTGTGAGCTCGGCGTCTTTTTCTACATACACCATGTCGCCATCATGGATGTAGGGATACATACTATTGCCTTGGATATCAACGGCGTAATCTGCTTCTTCTGGCACGGAGCTATCCACGAGAATCATCTCGAAGTCAACCCCGTCGAGAGGTACGGAGCTACCGGCAGCAGAGGGAGTGGTATAGCGAGGAATGTAGCGCTCGCTCTTAACCTGCTGCAAATCGATGACTTTGGGAATAACACGAGGTTTCTTCGTGGCATCAACCCTTTCCTTCTCAAGTGCACAGATTGCATCAACTGCTCTTTGCCCATAGTTGTCAAGACTTTGATAGCTGGACAGAAGTTTTCTTTCGGAAGAAGTAAGAACCAAAGTGTAGTTTGGTGTATTGTTTAAGTGGAAATCGAGCAAGGTGTCCATCGATATGTTGAGAACGTGCCCGAGAGAAAGCAATGCATCCATTGCAGGTTTCTTGGTGTTGCGTTCCCAAGCACGAATTGTAACGGTGGAAACACCTACTGCATCCCCAAGATTTTGCTGAGTGAGGTTCCGTTCTACACGAAGGCTCTTCAGCCTCTGTCCGAAGTCCATGTTAAAGTCCTCCAAAAAATAAGCTCAAGTTTTGATGTTGACAGACCACTGTGTTTGTGGTAGCATAAAAACCGCAACAACTGTTTCTGCTGACAGCTTATGTTGATATGCGAGAACCCCAATATGATTTGCTTGAAATCTGGAGCAAATACCTTATGTTTTGACCGAGTACGTTGTGTCGAGATAGACACTGAAATGACCGTGATTGGAACTGTTTTCACAGTTTTTTGTGGAGGTAGAAACGACAAAGAACAAGAAATCACCTACACCCTGTTAGCCGGTTAAATATTTTTTGATGTTGTTTATATAATTGACTTGACTCTGCCATATTGGGCGTGCTATACTCCAACCATCAACATAATTGTATTTAAGGGGTTTAGCGCATTGGGTTTTCAGAATCATAAAGAACGGGTTCCACAGATTGGTGAAGTGTATTTGATGAAGTTCGGTGGCAGTCATCGCCGAACGGCTTAGGTATAAATCTGGAAAGAAAGGAGAAAGTGTATGGCTTTCAAGAAGACAAAGCAAGAGGCATTGGATTTGCTGCAGGAAAAGGAAAAGCGTCTGGCTGAACTGACAGAGGAGTCTGCATATGCGGTTCAGATGGTTCAGAACACCATTGATAATCTGCAGGCAGTCAACAGCGACATCCAGACTACGATGGACGAAATCGATACATATATGCAGCGGTTGAATGATACTCGCAGCAGCCTCAGTACCACTCACGACAAGAACGAAAAAATCATGCAGAACTTCGCCAAGCTGTTGTGCGTTGATTAAGGAGGAAATTCATTGAGCGAATTAAAGGAAAGATTCCTCACGGTCTACAAAGAAACAGTTACGCGAGCCGGTTCAGATTCGTTACTGGACTGGCTCGAACATTCTGATTTCTTCGTGGCACCGGCTTCAACAAAGTATCACGGATGCTATGAGGGTGGGCTTTTGCAACATTCCCTCAATGTCTATGATTGTTTGAAAATTGGAATCGAAGCAGCCGGATTACAAGGCACATACAGCGAGGAGACGATTGCAATTGTTTCTTTGATGCATGACCTTTGTAAAGTCAACTACTACAAAAAGGGTTTTCGCAATGTCAAGGATGAGGAAACCGGCCAGTGGTACAAAAAAGAAG